>NZ_JBFRNU010000030.1:42964-91075 GCF_041471145.1 Vibrio sp. 10N.261.54.A5
TCGCCAATCGCCAATCGCCGATCACCATTAACCTCAGTCATGATTAATCTCAGCTGACAACAGGTCATATTGGCTCTCATTCAAAGCTAAACAATGCCAATATTATTTTGGAATCGCCAGAGCTAGAAAACTTCGACTTCGTTCTCAAGGTATGTACTAATGCGACGTCTACACATGAACGTATTGTTGTGCGTGGTCTACTAATAAGCATTAACTCGGCTGAATACTCCCGTACTGTTTTTGAAACCTCCACTTTTGGGTTGTTTAGCAAGACTCCTAGCAACAGCAATAAGTAGTGTTTCAACTCTTTCATAACTAGAAGGGCAGGGTTAGCCATCATTCTATTAGCGCCAATGCTTCATGAAATACTCAGGCGGGTTCAAGTCGATGGTTAAACGAATCCAGTGCTCAAGGGGATGCGCTTGAGGGTTAGTTGCTTGCAGGCCGTAAATACCTTGATTGTATGGTACGGTGATGTTGAATAATAATTTGTGGGTTGAGTGCAGAGCTGAGGGGTTTTGTTTATCTATGATAGATACAGGGCTTTTGAGAGGGTTAAATAAGTTAGAGAGGCAAGGGGGCATTCGTTACTAGCAGCATCGGTGCTTATTCAACGCTGAAGCAAAGTTCCGCTGAGTCAGAGAGCTTAACTGAATCGCCAGTCTGCTTTTTATTCTTGAGCTAACAATAAAAAATCCCTATCAAATTACGTTGATAGGGATTTGTTTTATCTAGCAATCAAGTCAAACAGACTTTCTAGTGAGAACTAGAATAGGTCTGAATCTAGGTTGTCGAAGTAGGTGTATGTCCCTTTTGAACCATTGTCACCATTGTATAGCGCAATAGCGGTCGGGGAACCACCTGCACTTTCAGCTTTTAACCCAGTGTAGTCTGTTCCATCAACATTGACGGTAATGTCTGTATCTACCCATGAAATGGTCACATCTACCCATGTGTCTTTTGAGTATGAAGCAAGGTCAACTTGGCTGCCTGATTCGTTGCGGAATTTAATCATACTAGATGTAAATACAACTTCAGTGAAGCGACCACTAGATGATGCATCGTTATTAGAACCTAAGAAAATGTATGATGCTTTTACATAGCCATCGCTAGGGATGTATACAGATGTAGAAACAGAGCCAGTTTCTGCTGCGCCATTAGCAAAGTCGCGGCCAACGATAGCTTTGTTATTATCAGTGGTTGAGTCCGCACCATCTTCAATTCGTAAAGAGTTAGAACCCGACTTGGCAAAGTCACTACTGATCACTGCTGTATTTAAAACCCCATCAACACCTTTTGTCTGGTACGCAGGGTTAGCCACATCGATCTGCGTACCTACAGTATAAGAATCGAAGTTGTCTGTTACTTCGCCGGGCTCTGGATCTGGATCTGGTTCAGGTTCTGGCTCAGTATTGCCGCCATCAACAACAACTGTCGCTTCCGCAGTATTGTTGTTGTACGGATTACCTGATAGCGCTTGGCCATTCGGGTAATTGTTAAAGTTATCTTCAAACACTAGCTCATCAGAAGCTGTGTCATTCGAATAAACTTTAAAGTTGTCAGCGTTTAACTCGTAGTGTGTTGTGTTAGAAGTATCACCAAGCTTCAATGACACGATAGTAACGGCAGCTTTGTCGAAAGCCTCAAAACCGTTGCCGCTATTGTCGTATACAGTGTCATTGACTTTGAATGTGTAGTAACCGCTCGCCCAACTGATTTCAACCGCGAGATCTTCACCTAAAGTGTAAGTGCCTACAGGCTCATCAGGAATTTGAGGTTTACCGCTACTATCGGTAACCGTGGAACGGTAGAAAATTTCTCCAGCATTAAAAATAACTTCGCCGTGTAAATTAGTGTTAGAAGTACCAGAAGCGTAGAGACTAATATAAGCGTTGTTACCTGAACCATTCGCTTCTTGCTCGGTGTTTTCATCTACTTGGTAGATTAAGTCAACGGTTACCTTTCCTGATGCGATACTGTCTACTGTTGCCCCTGTGCTGCTGTCAGACAATTTCAAACGTAGTTCACCCACATCATTCTTTACACCACCATTGTTGGTGTCCAAGATTTGAACGTAGCCATTGATACCATTTGCTTCATTGGCTTTACTGATAGCTTCTTGTACGGCGTCAGTCGCAGTTTGGTCTGAACCAGAGTAGTCTATGCCAGTGGTGTTATCTGAAATATTCAGAGCACCAGCGTCATCGAAAGAAAAAACACCATCTAGAATTTCGATCGTTGATGTGCCTGTTTCATAATATGTGAAAGAGACCGTACCGGCTTCTTCATCATAATTATTAGTAGAAGCACTTGCATCTTTAATCGTGTAAGTACCTAAGTCATCATCGTCGTCATAGTATTTATGATTACCATCTTCTTGGAAAACATACACATTTGGAAGATCTGCATTTGATGACGCGGATATTGAAGCGGAGTTACCATCACTGATTTGCCAGTAACCCGTAGTTAATGCTGAAGGTTGGTTACCTGGATCAGTAGAACCATCGGTCGGGATAGGTAAACCATCACTGTTACAACCGAATAATAAACCTGTCGAAAGAGCGACAGCTGTAGCGACTTTAGAAATCTGCATAAAATATTCTCTTTATGATATTAAATCCATATGTAAATCACATAAGAAGTAGATAATGAATAGTCGTTAAATATTTATTAGGATGAAACTAACGTTAATTAGAACATCCTATTATTTAAATAAAGTGCTTAAAATATGCCCCAAAAATTTGCAAGAGGAGAGGGGTATTTTATAAATTGACTATTTCTAATTAGAATGAGTAAGCAACACCAACACGGTATTTTGCTTCGCGATCTTTAGAAGATGAGCTGATATCAGAAGACCAAATCTCAGCAAAAGGTTTCCAAGAACCGAACTTGTAGTTTACTTTTAAGCCAGCATCCCATTCCCAGTCATCACTATTATAAAGAAGTACGTTATCCAAAGATTTTACATAGTTTGCTTCGTAAGAAAGACCAAGCTTCGGTAGAGACTCAATTTTATATGCACCTGTTAGCGTTATTTTGGATTTTTGAGCTGATTCTAAACGTTCGCCAGTTTCTGAATCCTTATCACCAAACTGTGTATGGTTGCGGAAATCAGCATACTCGTGACGGTAACGAATGGCAGTCGTTAATCCCATATCCGCATTATAACCAACACGGAATTGAGGTTTGTAAGTGACTTTTTTCATCTTCCAGTCACCGCCGTTGTAGTTCGGCTCATCCCAGTCCCAAGCGATCGGCATACCAACTTGTAGATACCAGTTGTTATCGACTTTGTAAGTTGCTGTATTTTCTACTTCCATACCGTAAATATACCAATTGCCGTCATAGAAGCTTCTACTGTTTGCTGATTTAACTTCGCCAGAATCTGCGTCGTAGTAAGAATCGTCAGTATGGAATTTAACTTCAAGGCCCGTTGAGTGCTTCCACTTATCTGACAGTTTAAAGCTTTCACCTAGCTTCACTCGGTGTTGATGGCGAGCGTCTACGTGAGCCGTGTCGCCATTTGTTTTTGTATAATCCGTCGCAGCACGATACTCGTAACGATAATCAAGAGATGCACCAGTAGCTGTGCCCGCTAAAAGAGTACATGCAACAGCTGCAGCAATTTTTGTAACAGAATTCATACCTTTGTCTCACTATTATTTTTTAATTCTGGATACATCCAATGTACCCGTGGCTCACAAACCAATACCTTACATGGTATTAAATTAATGTATGACAAATATGGTATTTATTATTGAGTCAGATTTCTGTGAGATCTATCAAAAAGTTCTGACTAATGGCCCAAGTATATAGCTAAATGTTATGAATATCTCAATTTAGGGCTTGTGTATTAAATCAATCATGACGTACTTCTCATATTCACAAACCTTAGAAAATCACTTTTTTGCATGTGTTAAAATAATACAAATATTAAGTGTTTCTATATGTTAATAATGATGATTTTAACCATCGTGGCTTAAACATAGGGAGCATGTTGAGAGGCATAAATATAAACCATAGCCAGATGTTTAATAAAAGTTACAAAATGGCTAAATGTAAATTCTATTTATCGGTTGGCTTATTTAAGTCGAAGAGAAAATATTTAGTACTAATTCGTGTTCAAAAGTGGTTTCTGTACTGAGTGTGTACTCGGTATCTGTTAACAATAAAGGATGAGTCATGTTTAAGAAAAACATATTAGCAGTGGCGCTATTAGCGACTGTACCAATGGTTACTTTCGCAAATAACGGTGTTTCTTACCCCGTACCTGCCGATAAATTCGATATGCATAATTGGAAAATAACCATACCTTCAGATATTAATGAAGATGGTCGTGTTGATGAAATAGAAGGGGTAGCCATGATGAGCTACTCACATAGTGATTTCTTCCATCTTGATAAAGACGGCAACCTTGTATTTGAAGTGCAGAACCAAGCGATTACGACGAAAAACTCGAAGAATGCGCGTTCTGAATTACGACAAATGCCAAGAGGCGCAGATTTCTCTATCGATACGGCTGATAAAGGAAACCAGTGGGCACTGTCGAGTCACCCAGCGGCTAGTGAATACAGTGCTGTTGGCGGAACATTAGAAGCGACATTAAAAGTTAATCACGTCTCAGTTAACGCTAAGTTCCCAGAAAAGTACCCAGCTCACTCGGTGGTTGTTGGTCAGATTCACGCTAAAAAACATAATGAGTTAATCAAAGCTGGAACTGGTTACGGGCATGGTAATGAACCACTAAAGATCTTCTATAAGAAGTTTCCTGGCCAAGAAATGGGTTCAGTATTTTGGAACTATGAGCGTAACCTAGAGAAAAAAGATCCTAACCGTGCCGATATAGCTTACCCTGTTTGGGGTAACACTTGGGAAAACCCAGCGGAACCGGGTGAAGCAGGCATTGCTCTTGGTGAAGAGTTTAGCTACAAAGTGGAAGTGAAAGGCACCATGATGTACCTAACGTTTGAAACAGAACGTCACGATACGGTTAAGTATGAAATCGATCTGAGCAAGGGTATTGATGAGCTTGATTCACCAACGGGTTATGCTGAAGATGATTTCTATTACAAAGCGGGCGCATACGGCCAATGTAGCGTGAGCGATTCTCACCCTGTATGGGGACCTGGTTGTGGCGGTACTGGCGATTTCGCTATCGATAAAAAGAATGGCGATTACAACAGTGTGACTTTCTCAGCGCTTAAGTTGAACGGTAAATAGCACATAGCATAACCAATAGGCTAGCTAGACGCAGTCCTTAAGGAATATTTTCGAAGACCACTTAACCGAATGTTGAGTGGTCTTTTTGTTTTCTATGAGATTTAAGATGAGCCGGGTATCAGCGAGAGTACAATGAAGCTTACCAATGAACGGTACTGCTGAAACAATACAACCTTGTCAAAAGACAAGGTTGTAATCAGAAAGCGTAGAAAGATTTTAGGACGGCGACTCGATACCGGACTTAGTCATACATCAACTCTTTAGCTTTGTCGGCATCAAACTCCTTTAGAGACTTTCGAGCTAAGTGACGGAATGGGAAAGCTTTAACGACTTCTTCGAATGGTTGGATAGCAAAGGCCCAAAAGATAGAGCCATCTAAACCAAAGATGATCAATGCACACAATGGAATTGAAATTACCCATTGACCAGTAAAGTTGATTTTGAAGACTGCGGTCGTTTTTCCTAGTGCTCTTAGTACATTCCCATGAACCGTGTTGTAGCCACGAACAATTGGCAAGAATATGTAGAGTGGGGCGATAACGGCCAATGCTTGATAGGTAGATTCATCCAAGTTCGGGTAAATGTCACCAATGACCAGACTTAATCCTGCGAACAAGATTGCACACACGAAAGAAATGACGACTGCAATATCGATACTGGTATCGACGTTTTTGACTAGGTCATCCATCTTTTTGGAGCCAATCGCTTGGCTGATAGTAATCGCGGAAGAGTGAGCCCAAGCGGTAATAAATTGAGAGACAGCCCTGATCCAAGGCATCACCAAAGTAATCGCTACGTAAGCGTTGATGTTAAGTTGCGAATACAACAATTGATATATCGTTGCGCCAATCAAAAGCATGGTCACGTTCGCTGCTACAGGGAATATTTCGATAAAGTGACGGCGAACGTTGGTAAAGAATTCAGAGCGCTGGGCGTCTAATTTGAGTGAAATTGCTGAGCTCAAATACACGCAAAGAACCAGATACACAAGGCGAAGGGTGATAGCAATAACACTGCCTAGCGCGGCGCCTTGAACACCAATACCTTCGAAATTTGAAAAGCCGTGAATGAGTCCATAAGAAAGTACAGCGTTGATAGGCAGTTCAATTAAGTAACCTTTGAATGGGACTTTAGTTCTGCCTAGCGCATTAAATAAAGCAATGATCACCTGCGTTAACGCGGTAAAAATAACGATGTATTTCGAGATGTCTAGATAGCGGCTGATTTCTAAGTGAAGGGAAGCGTCATCTGTTAAAGCTTGAATCAAGGGTTGTTCGAAAAAAGTAAGTAGAAGCCAAAATAGTGTTGCTACGCCAAGGTTGATAAATAACCCTGCCCAAAATGCTTTAGATAATGATGCGGCGATGCCAGAGCCCACTGCGCGGCTTAATACTAACTGAGTACCGTTTGCCAGCGCCATTTGAATTCCCAGTACAAAGGCAACGATAGTCGTCGCAATCCCCATTGCAGCTAAAGGGATTTCACCAAGAGGAGAGACAAGCAGTGTGTCGATCATCAACATCGACTGCATCAAGATACCGTTTAAGGCGAGGGGCCAGGCGAGAGAGAAATTTTTCCTTACGTACGATTGTGAAGACACAAACAACACCTTATGTGTATAACCGTAAGCTTTCTCTGAGGTGGCGGAGTAGAGCGTTTAAAGAAGAAAACACTACGGTAGTTGATGGTTAAAAAATGGGTGCTAAAACAAGACTGACTTGTGTCTTTGAAAAACAAGTCAGTTTGGTTAATCTCGGTTATGCGATGGCTAATTCAACCCTAGAGAGCTTTTGGTTCTCATCGTCTAGCAGGACTTGAGAAGCAATTCGAGCTTGCTTGGCATCGCCAGACATTATTGCGTCGTAAATCGCTTTGTGTTCTTCTAAACAGAAGCGACCGCCTTCAGCGGAGTGGTCGATAAACTGCTTGAAGATAGTCGACAGAATGTTCGCGAATGGAATGTAAAATTGATTACCTGTCGATAAGAAAATTGTTTGGTGAAACAGGTGATCGTTGGTCGTCCACTCTTCATAATCGAAGCTATTTGCTGCGATGGTCATTTTCTGGAAAAGAATCGAAAGCTCTTTGCGTTGCTCTACAGTTGCATTGGTTGCAGCGAGCGCACACGCTTCCGGGTCAATCGCTTTTCTTAAGCCTAAAAATTGAGACAAGAAGGGTTTAGTATCTTCTAAATCTTGGATCCAGTACAGCAATTGCGGGTCCAAGAAGTGCCACTGTGTTCTCGGTTTGATACGAGTGCCCACTTTTGGCTTCGACTCGATTAAACCTTTTGCCGAAAGTAGCTTAGTTGATTCTCGAAGGGCAGTTCTGCTCACTCCAAAGATTTCGCACAGCTCCATTTCGCTGGGTAACTTTTGATTTTCTTCTAACTCGCCTGACAAGATCTTGCGAGCAATTTGTCTCGCCACTTGAACATGAATTCGGCGGCTTGAATCTTCCACCAATGTAAATATTGACATTTAAACCACCTGAAATTGAAACTTTGAAAACACTAAAAGCCAGACGAATCTGGTGTTTAGTGTCAGTGTATACGTCGAATTTAGTGTGAGGTTTTCCCTCATCTACTCGGGTCTGTTAACCTTATATAGTGTGGCGAACTTAAATCGCTGAGTGAGCTTATATAAACCAGCTAACTAGGGCGTTATTTGTCCGCCGTTAACATCTAGGATTTGACCTGTGATGTAACCGCTGCAAGCATGTGAGGCAAAGAAAGCAAAAGTAGGTGCTACTTCTTCAATACTGCCAAAGCGACCCATAGGGATATTGCTAGCAATGGTCGACTTTAGCTCATCGCTTTTGCCGTCATGAAATGCGGTATCGATAGTGCCTGGTGAAACTATGTTGAAACGGATATTGTCTTTAGCAAATTCTTTTACCCAGTTCCGATGGATATCGTGTAACCAAGCTTTCGATGCGGCATATACACCAGCACCCACACCACCACCTTCACGAGCGGCAATCGAACCCGTGCTAATCACACAAGATGTTTGCCCGGACTCAGCAGCAGAGGCGCGTAAGTGCGGGATAGAGAACTTGGTTGTCATCAGCGCAGAGCGAACATTAAGGTTCATTACGCGCTCATAAAACTCATCATCGATATTTTCTAGATTGGCGCGACCACCAAGGCCACCGGCGTTGTTAATCAACACGTCCATGCCACCAAAATGATCAGTGAACTCTTTGACTAACCTTTCGCACTCTAATGTGTCCATTAGGTTTGCAGGAAAAAAGGCAACATCGCCACCCAGTGCGGTAAGTTCAGATAGAACGTCATCAACTTTTGGGCTAGAAGCACGACTATTGATACCAATTTTTGCACCATACTTTGCGAAAATACGTGCTGTAGCTAAGCCCATACCTGCAGTAGAGCCAGTAATTAGAATGCGTTTGCCTTTTAAATCGTTAAACATCACAGTCGCCTTTATTGTAGATTATTCGCGTTAATAAATCATACAATAACACTTGCAGTATTCAAGGATAGTCATCTCAAAACTGATCATCAACGACATAAATAGTGAGAGTAAGAGTCGTTTTGTGAGTTTGCGCATACAAAAAACGGTGTAAATAAGAACCATTTGTATGAATAAATGTTTTTAATTAGTTTGATGAACTAAATACTTATAATATTCATAAAATCTTCGCTAGCCTATATCATTCGTGACCTCACGTTATTCTTATACTTAGTTGGTGCAGATATAAATCAGTGCTATAGTCCGAGTTAAATAATACATATCTAATAAGTAAGTAGACACATGGCTGGCTCTTTCAATTCGATTTCAGGCTCTAAGCGAAGCCTTCATGTGCAAGTTGCACGTGAAATCGCACGTGGTATTTTGTCGGGCAATTTGCCTCAAGGCTCTATCATTCCTGGTGAAATGGCTCTGTGTGAGCAATTTGGAATTAGTAGGACTGCATTAAGAGAAGCGGTTAAGCTTCTTACTTCAAAAGGCCTACTAGAATCTCGACCAAAGATCGGTACTCGCGTTGTTGACCGTGCGTTCTGGAACTTTTTAGACCCGCAATTGATCGAATGGATGGATGGTTTGGCAGATACAGACCAATTCTGTCATCAGTTTTTGGGCTTACGTCGCGCGATTGAACCAGAAGCATGTGCATTGGCTGCTCAGTTCGCGAGCGCTGAACAACGCATTGAACTGTCGGGCATTTTCCAACAGATGGTAGAAATATCAGGTGCTGAAGAGTTTAACCAAGACAGTTGGCTAGATATTGATATGAAATTCCATAGCCTCATCTTCAATGCAACAGGTAATGACTTTTACCTTCCATTTGGCAATATCTTAACGACAATGTTTGTTAACTTTATTTCTCATTCTTCAGAAGAGGGAAGTACGTGTATTAATGAACACCGTCAAATTTATGAAGCAATCATGGCGGGTAACAGTGATAAAGCACGCCAAGCTTCTGCAAGTCATCTATTAGATACTAACCACAGATTGCCAGTAGCAAGCTAGCTTAGTGTTTTGGGTGAGGTTTCAACTCTAAGGTCTTAGCCGTTTCTATCGAGCGTTGCTCTGGATACCTAGTGGAGTCAACCTAAAATTGCTGTTACTACAGACAGTTATCTATTGAAAGCACGTTTAATACGTGCTTTTTTTACATCCAAAATTGATGAAAACTTGACCGATGTCCAATATTTAGTCTTATGTGCGTTGTTTTGCTAAAACCGCTAGTAACCAGCATTGTTAGTTATATAATAATACTAATCAAATTAATGCGAGTGTGATTATATGCCTCAGTCTCTATTGCCAAATATTCTTCAGTTCATCGGTCAGATAGACCCTTTCGATAAGATCCCTAAAGAAGCGCTTCGTGACCTCGCTTTTAATGTTCAGATTACCTATCTAGCCAAAGGGGATGTCGTCGATCTATGCGAGTCAGGAAAAGAAAAGTCGCTCTATATCATTCGAACAGGATCTATGGAGCAAAGAAAATCGGACGGTGTGCTTCGTGCCCGTCTAGGCAGTGAAGATTTGTTTGGCTTTACGTTCTTAGATTCTGAAGTCAACGACGAAAAAGGCTATAGAGCTGTCGCAATCGAAAACACCTTACTTTATGTGATTCCACACTCGGCACTTCAAACGCTTTTCAAAGCCTTTCCAAGTTGCGCAGAACACTTTGCTTCACAGGCGCAGGTTCGCTTGAAGTCGGCACTGGATGTGGTCTGGTCGAATAAAGAGAAAGGCCTGTTCATTCGTAAAGTTGAGGAAGTGGCAAGCGGGCAGGTGGCAATTGTTAAGTCTGAGCAAACCATCCAGTCGGTTGCGGTTGAAATGCTTCATCAACGCTCACCGTGTGCCGTGATCTATGAAGGTGAAACCATTGTTGGTTTGATCACCGACCGAGACATGACTAAGCGAGTGATTGCCCACGGCGTGAGTACTGATAGCCTGATCTCAGAGGTAATGACGCACTCTCCACTTACTGTAAAACCGGATGATCTGGTGCTGCATGCGGCCTCTATCATGATGCAATTTAATATCCGTAACTTGCCCGTTGTGAAAGAGAATAAGGTCGTTGGTCTTCTTACTACGTCTCATTTGGTTCAAAACCACCGTGTTCAAGCGATATTCTTGATCGAGAAAATCAAATACGCGGGCAGCGTGAAAACCATGTCTTCGTTCACCTCAGAGCGACAAGCTATTTTTGAAGCGCTGGTGGAAGGTAAAGTGGCGCCTGAAACCGTCGGCAAGGTAATGACCATGATTATGGACGCCTACACCCGTCGATTGATTCAAATAGCGATTGATAAGTTAGGCCCACCACCGTGTGATTTCTCTTGGATCGTAGCCGGATCGCACGCACGTAATGAAGTGCACATGTTGTCGGACCAAGACAGCGCGATTGTTCTTGCTGACGATGCAACCGACAGTGACCGTATTTACTTCAAACACTTAGCGATGATGGTGACCAACGGCTTAGCAAGCTGTCACTACCCATTATGTCCAGGTAATTTCATGGCTGCGACGCCAAAATGGTGTCAGCCACTCAGTGTATGGAAGCACTACTACAAGAAGTGGGTGGCTAACCCAGAGTACGAACGCTTGCTTAATATCAGTGTGTTCCTAGAAATTCGTACTATCTACGGCAACAGTGAGTTCGAAGGTATTCTGCGCGATGAGCTGCATAGCAATATTCGCGGTAACCGTGAGTTTTTAAGCACGCTAGTGAAAGACGCGGTCAATACCAACCCGCCACTTGGCATCTTCAATAGCTTAGTGCTAGAGAAGTCAGGTGAGAATAAGAAAACGTTGAACGTGAAGAAGTACGCGATCAACTTGATTATCGACTTAGCGCGTATTTATGGCCTTGCTGTGGAGTGCGATTTGTCGGCGACTGACGAACGTTTCGCTGCTGCCAATGAAAAAGGCATGCTGAGCGACGATGCATTCAAGAACATTCTGGGTGCTTACCAGTTCATTCTCTCTTTCCGTTTTGGCCATCAACTTGAAGCGCTGAAGAACGGGGATGTGCCTGACAACAACATCAACCCAGATAGCTTTGGTAGCTTTGAGCGTAAACACTTGAAAGATGCCTTTAGGATCATTGCTGACCTTCAAGAAGCGGCGAAAATTCGTTTTGGAGCGCGCTAATGAGAGCATTGTTAAATTATTTTCATCCGCTTGAGCGAGTCAAGCGCAAGCGAAAGCAATACCTAAATACGGTTAAACTGCCTGAAGCATTACACGATCTTGTTGAACAGCCGTGTCCAGAGATGGCGGATTTGGCTAAAGATAGTGAGTATATTGTGTTAGATCTTGAAACGACGGGCTTAGACAGTGAACAAGATCTGATTTTATCGATGGGGTGGGTTGATGTGGTTAAGGGGCGAATTGATTTGGCATCTGCCAAACACATCTATCTTAACAACGACTCTCAGATCAACGCAGAAACCGCGGTTATTAATCACATTACACCGCAAATGTTGGAAGAGGGCGCGTCAATTCATGATGCCATGCTGACCTTTTTTGAAGCCGCAAAAGGTAAAATCATTGTTGCGCACGCTTGTGTTGTAGAAGAGAAGTTCATTAGTCAATATCTACTTCGATGTTACGGATTGAGAACGGTGCCTTTGCTTTGGTTAGATACATTGTGTATTGAAAAATCTATGGAGAAAGCGATCAGTAATCATGAAGAGGTCGATTTAACCTTGGCAGGGACTCGCGAAAGGTACGGGCTTCCTGAGTACAACAGCCACAATGCATTAGCCGATGCTGTTTCGACAGCGGAATTGTTTTTGGCTCAGCAGAAGCGAGTTGTGCCTAACGATAATGTGACCGTTGCCTTTCTCTATCGGATTAGTCACTAGGAAAAAGAGCTGCAAGTGCGCGGCTCTTATTTTACTGATTTTAAAGGAAAAAAAGCCAGCGATTAAGCTGGCTTTTGTTTAGGTCTTAGAAAATTAGGACAGTAATTATCTTAGATTATTCATGTAGCTATCGATTAGAAGCTGTAAGTTAGACCAACACGGCTACGCAGTTCACGAGTCGCTTTAGTTGATGAAGTGCTCACATCACCAAACTCTACATATGGTGCCCATTGACCCATAATATGGCGAATGCTTGCGTTCAACTCGTAGTTGGTATCGTCGTTGTCGTAGATGTCATAGCCATCCGCTTTGTAGTAGTTACCTTCTAGACCAAAGCGCCAGTTTTCCATTGAGTAGTTAACGTTTGCCGTTAGACGGTGACGACGTTGATTAGAAACGTTTTTATCAACCGTGATTGGAACACCGTCACTATCAACAATAACATCACCATTGTCATCGAATTGATACTCTGAGCTGCTAGTGTTCTGTCTCATATCGTAACGGTAACGAGCACTTAGGCTTAGGCCATCAACGCTATCCACTTTGTATGTTGCACGAACTTGAGGCTTGTATGTAACGCCAGATTCACGAGCTTCAATTGGCATACCGTAAGTCATTGTCCAGTTATCGTTTAGTACATGACGGTAGTTTAGACCAAGCTCCCAACCATTGTTCTTCAAATCTTCCATGAATTTACCGTCTTCTCCCTTGAATTTCGCTTCGATATCTACAAGGAAGTTGCCAATGCTATCGCCAAGTTTTACACGAGTAGCGTGTTGATCTGTATGACTCTTGTATTCGTGTCTCATATCGAAAGACGCAGCAGATACAGAGCCAGCAGCGAGTACAGATGCCACAGCAATCACGATTTTAGTTTTATTCATGGTATTAATTCCATATTTATATGGTTGAGTATTGGCCATAATTACAAGCCAAATAGAGTAGTTCTTGTCTTAAATGCATTTTGTTTTTGAAATTATTTCTTGGTTATTTCAAATTTATTTTGCATTTAAATAATACAAATATGGTAGCGATCCGAGGCGTGATGATCTGTGAACTTGATCGTGTTGTTAGGACAAAACCACTATTTACAAAGGGTTACAAAATCGAGTTGTTTCGTTAAGTTGATGTTTTTTAGTGATTTGTTTGGCTGTTGATAATGGTTTTGAAGAGTTTTGTTCATCAATAAATGTGCGCTACAGCAAAAAATTGAACCTTTAGATATCATTTTTATTTGTAATACATTATTATTTACTAACTTTCTGTAGCAACACATAACTTTGCTGTGTTGATTGCATGAACAGACGGTGTGAAGCCGAATAAGTAAGAGTGGTCTTGAAGCTAAATGGATTAAATCCACCGCTTTAAGAACATGAGACATTTACTTGAGGTGATTTAAAGCTAAATCAGAGAAGGTTTGAAATGTAGTAGGCAAGGTAGTGACATTGCCTGCTATATAAGTATGAACTTGATAGGAATGAACTGGGTTCGAATCGTTACCCGTTGTTCTCATCAGCGACAAAGAAGAAATCGTTGAAGTGCTTGCGAAAGCATTTTGATTATTGCTCCCAACTATTCTAATTATAACTTCTGCTTTCATCTAGAAAGGTAGGAGATGGTAGTCGAAGATCTACCCTTGCGCTCATGTTGATACAGGCAACATGAGCGTTTTTTTATTTCAAATTTGAGTAGAGAGTCGTGTGCGGCTCAATAAGCGTGTAAACCGCGGCTTAAGAATAGGCTTTTAGGTTGATGACAACACGCTTAAGTGAGTCTGTTACAGCATCAAAGCCACGAACATTCACGCTTAATCACATGAATGTTCGTTGCTCTTCTCTTGTCTCTTAGTTGCAGACGTGTAGCTGCAAACTTTAACAGCAGGCGTTTAGTTATATCAAAGAGCTCCGTGAGAGCTGTTCTTGAGGCTTAGCTTTCTGTAGGCATCCACACCTGTTTAGAGGTGACTTTGTGGTCTTTAAAGGTCAGTTCTTCAACCTTGTTACCGTTAGTATTCCAGCGAGTAAGTTTTCCGTTCGCGACTTTACCTTCATCAAACTTCGCTTGGCTGGCCTTGTTACCGTTCGGGTAGTAGTCCGTTACCAATCCATCTTTTTGTCCGTCGCTGTATTCAGCTGTCAGGCTTTGTTCCCCATTGGGATACCAGCGAGAGGCGGTGCCTGATAGTTCATTGTCTTTATAATTGAGTTCTGCTTTTTTCTGTCCGTTTGGATACCAGGTTTCAGCTTTGCCTTGCAGTTCACCTTTTACGTAATTCACTTTAGAAGCGACTTGGCCATTCGGATACCAGTTAGTTTCTAGCCCAAGTTCTAAGCCATCGGCAAACTGAGCTTGGGTCGCGACTTGGCCGTTATCGAACTTCTCTTCAAATTGACCAGTGAAAGGTTTTGAATGGTTTACTTGGTAAGCCACGCCTTTACGCATCTGTAAGTAGTCAACAGCATCTTCACGCGGTGTTGCTGCATAGCTCATAGAAGATACCGTACTAAGAGCAATTAAGATTGGAACGTATTTCTTCATAATGACACCTTTTTTATTGGACGGGGAAAGTGTAACGGGTGTGTTAAAAGCATTTCACTTCCGTGTATCCCTGTCAGTATCTAATAGTGGTTTTCAAGTTTTCATTATTGGCTGCCTAATATAGGGAACTTTTAAAAGCAAATTATCGATCTTATTTGTACTACAAATGCATTGGTTTAATTCATTTTTATAAATTATATCTAACGATATTTTTGCTGCTCTTCTTTAAGCTTTGATCGTCAAGAATAATAGTTTTTAACGATGAATCTTCGATTTTTAGAGACTTTGTTCATGTTTTTCGGGGTTTTGGTCGAAATTTAGTGCGGATAACTGCACTGACTTGAGGAATTGCGCTCCTAGGTGGTGCAACTTTGAACTCGATCACTTGTATGATTAATTGAGTGTCAGACTGTAAGATCATTGTCACGCATTTGGATTATTGTAGTACAAATATGCTTGCCATTTATTTATAGTGACCTCAACAAAAAAACATAAATAAAAGGTCTAACGATGGAACTCAATACCCTGATAGTTGGCATCTACTTCCTATTCTTAATTGCGATAGGGTGGATGTTTCGAACGTTTACAAGTACGACAAGTGATTACTTCCGTGGGGGAGGTAATATGCTGTGGTGGATGGTAGGTGCAACCGCATTTATGACCCAGTTCAGTGCTTGGACATTTACTGGTGCAGCAGGTAAAGCCTTTACCGATGGCTTTGCCGTAGCGATTATCTTCATCGCGAACGCATTCGGTTACCTAATGAACTACCTTTACTTCGCTCCGAAGTTCCGTCAACTGCGTGTTGTGACGGTAATTGAAGCGATTCGTATGCGTTTTGGTAAGGTGAATGAGCAAGTATTTACTTGGTCTGGTATGCCAAACAGCGTTATCTCTGCAGGTATTTGGTTGAATGGTCTAGCAATCATCGCATCGGGTATCTTCGGCTTTGATATGACAACGACGATTGTCCTAACGGGTCTGGTTGTACTGGTGATGTCAGTGACGGGCGGCTCTTGGGCGGTAATCGCATCTGACTTTATGCAGATGGTTATCATCATGGCAGTAACGGTGACATGTGCAGTCGTTGCTATTTACCACGGTGGCGGTGTTACGCAGATCATTAGCGACTTCCCAACGGATTCGTTCATCACGGGTGACAACCTTAACTACATGAGCATCTTCAGCATCTGGGCTGTGTTCATCTTCTTAAAGCAGTTCAGCATTACCAACAACATGCTTAACTCTTACCGTTACCTTGCTGCAAAAGATTCAAACAACGCACGTAAAGCAGCACTGCTTGCTTGTGTACTAATGACGCTTGGTCCAATCATCTGGTTCATGCCTTCTTGGTTCATGGCTGGTCAAGGTGTTGATTTAGCAGCTGCTTACCCAGAAGCTGGCAGCAAAGCCGCTGACTTCGCTTACCTTTACTTCGTTCAAGAATACATGCCTGCAGGTATGGTTGGCCTTCTGATTGCCGCTATGTTCGCAGCAACAATGTCTTCAATGGACTCAGGTCTAAACCGTAACTCAGGTATCTTCGTTAAGAACTTCTACGAGCCGATTCTTCGTCCTAAAGCGACAGAGAAAGAGCTAATGGTTGTTTCTAAACTAACGTCTACCTTCTTCGGTATCGCGATCATCTTGGTTGCTCTGTTCATCAACTCTCTTAAAGGTCTGAGCCTTTTCGACACCATGATGTACGTGGGCGCATTGATCGGCTTCCCAATGACAATTCCAGCATTCTGTGGCTTCTTCATCCGTAAAACACCGGATTGGGCAGGTTGGGGCACGCTAGTTGTAGGTGGTGTGGTTTCTTACTTCGTTGGTTTCGTTATCACTGCGGACATGATTCAAAACTGGTTCGGTCTAAATGAACTAACTGGCCGTGAGTGGGCTGACCTGAAAGTGGCTATCGGCCTTATCGGTCACATCATATTTACTGCTGGCTTCTTTGTTCTTTCAACACTGTTCTACAAGCCTCTTGCTGAGCACCGTGAGAAAGACGTAGACAAGTTCTTCAACAACCTAGCGACGCCACTAGTTGCTGAAAGTAATGAACAGAAGAAACTGGATAACAAGCAACGTCGTATGTTGGGTTCACTTATCGCGGTAGCGGGTGTGGGCGTAATGACTATGTTCGTACTGCCAAACCCAATGTGGGGACGCATGGTATTCGTTCTGTGTGGCTTGATTGTGTTCTCTGTTGGTCTGTTACTTGTTAAAGCAGTCGATGACAAAGTCGAGCAACAAGACGAAGTGACTCCAGCCGAAGGCTAATTTAATACGCATCCTAAATAACATCACGGCCACCTGAACGGGTGGTCGTCATTTTTATAATCCAAACTTTAATGTGAGATGTACGATGAACAAAAAACTATTATCGGTAAGCATTATTAGCGCGTTCACACTCGCTTTTGCAACAGGCTGTACAACACAAGAAAAAACAGCACCCGTAGTCAGTGTCGCTGAACAAGCTACGCCTGCTGTTAGCGAAATTGACCGTAGTTACCTATTGAGCAGTGACCGCTTAACAGAGGTAGATGGCGACACTTTAGCCGTTGCTTCGGAAGAGCAAGTGGCTGCGCTTAAAGCACAATTTGAAAACCTAAAAGATGGCGACGAAGTGGTTATCCCTGCCGGTAAATACGCGAACTTAGGTCAAGTGACGATCACGGCGAATGACATCACTATCAAGGCTGAGCAAGCAGGCTCTGCGTGGATCACTGGTTTGATTCAGTTTGAACTGAAAGGCGATGACATCACGCTTGATGGCTTGGTATTTACTGAGGGCGGTCCTAACGAACGCTTTGGTGCAGTACGTATGATGGGTAATGGCAACACGCTGCAAAACTCAACATTCTACTACTTCAACCATGATTACACGTACGAGCCAGACGAGCGTCGTTCTGAGTATCCAAAGTACCTATGGGTTTCTCTATGGGGTAAAGATGGCAAAGTCATCAACAACCGTTTCGAAGGTAAGCAAAAACGCGGCACTTTGATCGGTGTACAAAAAGATGACACAGCCGACAACCACCTGATCGCAAATAATATCTTCATGGATCAAAAGCCTAACCAATTCAATGAATTCGATATCAAAGAAGCGATTCGTTACAACGGCAACAGCTGGGAAGCGATCCGTATTGGTGATTCTAAAGCTTCACAGTGGGATTCAAGTTCTAAGTTCGTGAACAACCTGATGATCGATATGGATGGTGAGCGTGAGCTTATCTCGATTAAGTCGGGCGACAACACGATCTCAGGTAATACTATTTTCCAAAGCACCGCGCTTATTTCACTGCGTCACGGAAAAGGCAACACGGTTGAGAACAACATGATTCTTGGCAATGGAAAGCGCCTAACCGGCGGCGTCCGTATCTACGATGAAGGTCATGTGATTCGCAATAACTACATTGCAAACACTCGAGGCCGCGATGGTTTGATCGAAGGCAACGCTGACCTACGTGGCGGCATTGTTATTAACACAGGTATTATCGACGTAGCGAATGGTGAGCAGCTAGATCAATCGGTGAAAGGCAAAGAGCTGAACAAGCAGTGGACACCGAAAAACATCACCATCGAGAATAACTCTCTAGTCGACACTGAGTGGGGCATTGTTTACGGCAACCAAAGCCACCGTGTAAGTTTGTTTGACAACGCAGAAGTGGAAGGCATTTATGCGGGCGTTGATGTGGCGTTCAAACACAACGTGGTTGATAACTCGCAATCTCCTGAGTTTGTAAGTGTCCGTGCAACGCAAGATTACCCATTAGTCGGCGCAACCTACACAGACGAAACTTACGTAGGTCAAGTAACGGATTCTGGGTTGATTGAAAGCTATTCGGTTGAACTGCCAAAAATGACGGTTGAGAACGGTATCAACGCTTATCAAGGCGAAGGTGCAGACGTGTCTAAACTTGCGGTTGTGACAGCTGAAACAGCGGGTCCAGACTACGTGCTTGAGAATACGACTAAGTAATTTATTGGCTATGGGTCATTACTTAATGGCTAATGCTTAATGGTTTGAGCTATCAAATCAATTCACGATAGCTGTCTTGACCATTAACACTTAAAAAGCCTCAACAGATAATGTCTGTTGAGGCTTTATCGATCTTAGGTTGTGACTATCTCGATCTTACGTCGTGACTACTGTGATTTATACTTATGCAGCAGATCCCAAGGGATATGGCATAAGTGGTGATCTTCAGGGAAGTGACTTAAGTGATGCTGGTGGATGTCGTCGCTGGCAACATAATTGGTCAACGGCAACACCTCAACAGCGATACGGTCGGCATCATCTCTTGAAGAAATATAGTGCTTAGCTTCGGTTAAGTGTTCTGCATTAGTGCTGTATACACCTGTGCGGTATTTCTCTCCGACATCGACACCTTGTTTATTCAAGCTGTAAGGGTCGATAATCTCAAACAAGTGTTCCATCAAAATCGTGACTGACGTGATGTTTGGATCAAATTCAATTTGTACGCACTCCGCGTAGCCATTGTAATCGCTTTGTGTGCCGTCGCTTTGTGTCGTTTTGTTCTCTGTTGGCTGGGCGCTTCCATTAGCACGGCCTGCTTCTGTGCTGATAACACCAGGAACGTACTTAATAAATTCTTGTACACCCCACAAGCAGCCGCCAGCTAAATAAATTTGTTCCATACTTCTCTTTGAGCTCTCTGTGTTTGTTGATGTTCGTTAGGTACCCGAATCAATACGATGATACCCGTACGTATAAAAAAGCGTCTATAAAAATGAGCGCGCAAATAAAAACAAGCGTTTAGGCATTGTAAACCTGTGCGACTGAACAAACATAAGTTTAATATGATTTGTGATTATATAAGTCAGTATTGCTTTGTCATCAACTCGAATCTCAACATCAAGTGAGCGTTACTCTAAACATGTTTGATCAAATAAAAGACTTCATTAATCCGAGCAAGAACTCAGACTTGACTCAGGCTCATGAATATCAGCGCAAGCATCTTCCTACATTGTGGCTGTTGGGCAAAACGGGGGCGGGCAAGTCATCGTTTATTCAAGCGGTCACGGGCGACTCTTCTGTAGAAGTGGGCAATGGTTTTGCGCCTTGTACCATGACGGCGATGTCGTATGAGTTTCCGCAAGACAAACCCGTGATGAGGTTTCTTGATACCAGAGGACTCAGCGAAGCGAATTACGATGCGAAAGAGGATTTGGAAGAGATTGGTCAGGCAGGTAATGCGTTAGTCGTTGTAATGAAAGCCGACGAACCTGAACAATCCGCTGTGCTTACGGCTCTAAAACAGATTAAGAAACAGAAGAAGATTAAACACTTGTTGCTGGTTCATACGGCGGTGTTGTCTTCCAGTGAACCAGATCGAGCAAGGCAAATTCAGTTCAACAGCAACCAAGTAGAGAAGGCTTGGGGTAAAGAGTTTGAATCGGTAGCGGTCGATTTCGAAACGGATGACAACGCTATGTCTAACAGCGAAGCGGTTTACAACTATGACATCTTGTTAGAAAAGCTGAGCAGTATTCTTCCGGTGATAGGAATGATGGTGCAAGACAAAGAACATTCCACGCAAGAAGAAGCCAACTTTGATCAAGTAGAAAACGAAGTGCTTTGGTATGCAGGAAGTGCCGCAGCGAGTGACCTGATTCCGGGTGTTGGTTTGGTGTCGGTACCTGCGATTCAAGCCAAAATGCTTCACAGCTTGGCCAATCAATATGGGGTCGAATGGAATAAGAGAGTCTTTAGTGAGTTGATAGGCACTCTGGGAAGCAGCTTTGCTTTGCAATACGGAATGAAGCTGGGCACTCGACAGTTGATAAAGCTGATTCCAGTTTATGGTCAAACGGTAGGTGCGGTGGCTGCAGCGGCAATGAGTTTCGGCACCTCTTATGGTTTAGGTCGCGCGGCTTGTTTTTACTTCTATCATAAGAACAAAGGTGAAGAAGTGTCTGAACAAGAGATGCAGAAGATCTACAAAGAATCTCTGAAAAAAGGAAAGGCGGCGTCGGGTTATGAAGAAAATTAGAAACCTATTTCGATTACTGGCGGTGCTATCGAGCGGACGCTGGGGCATTGCCCTGATTTCGGCGATCTTCCCAAGCATTATCATGATGGGTTTTGGTGTCTTCTTGGCGATCAAATACGGTTATCTACTCGAAATGTCGATTGCCATTGCCGTGAGTACCTTGGTGTTCACCATTCCTTTATTCATTTCTAGCCGTTCTTCAAGCCGCTCTTCAAATAAAGAGTCTTTCTCGACTAAAGAGAGTGGCGGCCTTGGCGAGGATACTGCTGAAGCTGAATCACAGCATAAAAAAGCTGATATCAACGATGCATTGGTTAAGGCTTCGGCTGATTGGTCTCAAAAAGAACTGTCGATCTGGAATGATTCAAAACACCATGTACGCCAACAATTAATGGTCGACATAGAGTGGGGTAACCTAGACCAAACCGGTTTAGAGGTACTTGAATTTGTTGCGAAAAAGTTTGATAAGAAATCGCTCGATTTCTCGATTCCTGAAGGGCTAAAGCTGTTCGAAGAGGTAAGCCGACGCTACAAACTGGTAGTGCGAGAGCATATACCGGGCATTGAGTATCTCAAGGTTTCTTACATTAAGGCGGGCTACGAAGCCTACGATAAATACGGTGAGCTAGGGCAGAAGATCGTTAAGGCCGCTATTTGGGGGAATCACCTCAAAAACCTCTATTTGAACCCGTTAAAAGTTGTTTCTGATTTAGGGAGAGAGCAAGCGACATCTTCAATGACAAGAGGTGTGGTTGATGACATGCAATACGCCGCCAAACAAGCCTTATTAGATGAAGTTGCGGCGGTGGCGATTGATCTCTATAGCGGACGTTTCAGCATTGAAGATGAAGCATTGAAAGCGTCCGATGTTTCTGAACTCGACGAACAACGCTTTGCTCCTGAATTAGAGCCTGTGCGAATCGTGCTGGTGGGGCAAACCAGTTCTGGTAAATCTTCACTTATCAATGCGCTTAAGCAAGAGTTGGTTGCCGAGGTCGATGTACTGCCATCAACCGACACTTCAACCGTATACAACGCATTTGTCGACGACAATGATGTTCGCGTTGTTGATCTTCAAGGGCTTGATGGCAACCCTAAAACCGAAGCCTTAATGCTGAAAGAGATGACCCAAGCGGATGTGGTGCTATGGGTGCTTAAAGCCAATCAGTCTGCACGTGATTTGGATAAGCAATTGAAAGATAGATTTGATGCTTTCTATGACGATCCTAAGAACATCTCACGCAAGAAACCGATTGTGGTGTCGGTTGTGAATCAGGTAGACAGATTAAAGCCTGTAGACGATTGGCAGCCACCGTATGACTTAGAGAATCCAACATCGACCAAAGCGAAGATCATTGCTCAAGCGCTCGAATACAATCATATATTGCTGCAAACCGATATCGTGTTACCGCTGGCGATTGCGCCAGAAAAGGTACAGTTTGGTTTAGATACTTTAAGGCAGACGTTGATAGAGCGTATCGCTGACGCAAATAACGTTCAGAGAAACCGCCAACGTTTAGAAGCCATGAAAAGAGGCTCGTCGGTTAAAGGCCAACTGAATAAAGCAGTCAAAGTGGGTAAGAAGGTGGCACCCAGCGCATTGAAAGCGGCGACACCAAAACTGGCTGAAATGGCCATCAAGCAAGCCGTGAAGAAGAAGTAAGTCATTCACTGCGAATACGGTTCTGGTGAGGTTTGAGCCTCATCAGAATTTATCTTTTCTAGATCGGCGAGTTTTGGATCTTGGCTTTATTAGATGATGGCTTTTTTAGAAAACAGCTATCTTCGCCCCTTATTAGAGAAGTGTTGATTTCAAAAGGGATTTGATATTATTAAGGTTCTCGCTGAACTAGTTTAATAGTATATAAACAGCTGTGATTCACATTTTATATAACACGCTATCGTATTTAATCATCATTCTAAATATTGATCACATTTATACTTTTTTAAGCTGTATTTATAAAACAATTGCACTATATTTAAACTTCGGATCATCTTGATTTCAACGTAGGGATATATTGTGAACATGTATCTGAAATGGCAATCAACAACTTGGCTAACCTTGTTAGCTTGGTATACCTTAGATCACCAACTCTCGTTCCACCTTTCTTCAGAGTAGTACCCTCTAGGCGTCACGCGCCAGCAAAGCAGCGAGCTTTGTTTACCTATCAGCAGCTTTGATAACCTTTGAACGTATGAATGTCGCACTTATTATTCCGTGTAGGGTATTCGTTTTTTGTCGTTCTCGCTAATTATCTTAGCCTCTGTTTAGGTTTGATTAATAAGTCATTATTTAATTTGTTTATTTTCACTGTTAATTTTCTGTGTATCTTTATACGGAACTATTAATTTAATAGTGAGGACTCGTGACATCTAAAGAAAATACATTTCGACCTGATCGGAATGTATTGAAAGGTATTATTATGGAAAACTTCAAACATCTACCAGAACCGTTTCGTATTCGTGTTGTAGAGCCAGTAAAAAGAACAACTCGCGCCTATCGTGAACAAGCCATTGTCGACGCGGGCATGAACCCATTTTTGCTCGACAGTGATGATGTGTTTATCGACTTACTGACAGACAGCGGAACAGGATCTATCACTCAGCGTATGCAAGCCGCGATGTTAATGGGTGATGAAGCTTATAGTGGTAGCCGCAGTTACTACGCATTGTCGAATGCGGTTAAGGATATCTTCGGTTACGAGTTGACGATTCCAACACACCAAGGACGCGGTGCAGAGCAGATCTACATTCCGGTTCTTATTAAGAAGCGTGAAATGGAGAAAGGGCTCGATCGCAGCAAAATGGTCGCCTTGTCGAACTACTTCTTCGATACAACACAAGGCCACACCCAAGTGAATTGCTGTGTGGCGAAGAACGTTTATACCAAAGAAGCGTTCGATACCTCAGTGAACGCGGATTTCAAAGGCAACTTCGATGTGGTGAAGCTGGAAGAAGCGATCTTAGAAGCGGGCGCAGCCAATGTTCCCTACATTGTGAGCACCATTACTTGTAACTCTGCTGGTGGACAGCCAGTGTCTATCGCCAATCTAAAAGCCGTGTATGAAATCGCTCAGAAGTACGATATTCCTGTGATCATGGACTCGGCACGCTACGCAGAAAATGCCTACTTCATTCAACAACGTGAAGCGGGTTATCAGGATTGGACAATCGAACAGATCACGCGTGAGTCTTACAAATACGCGGATGGTTTAGCTATGTCTGCCAAGAAAGATGCCATGGTACAAATGGGCGGCTTGTTGTGCTTTAAAGACGACGCTTTCATGGATGTGTACACAGAGTGTCGAACCTTGTGTGTGGTGCAAGAGGGCTTCCCAACCTATGGTGGCTTAGAAGGTGGCGCGATGGAGCGTCTTGCGGTTGGCCTTTATGACGGCATGCGCCAAGATTGGTTAGAGTACCGTATTGGCCAGGTTCAATACCTTGTTGATGGCTTAGAAGCGATGGGCATCGTGTGCCAGCAAGCAGGCGGTCATGCTGCGTTTGTCGATGCGGGTAAATTGCTGCCTCATATCCCGGCTGGTCAGTTTCCCGCACATGCTTTGGCGTGCGAACTCTATAAAGTCGCGGGTATCAGAGCGGTTGAGATTGGGTCTTTGCTGCAAGGTCGTGACCCTGCAACGGGCGAGCAACATCCATGTCCTGCAGAATTATTACGCTTAACCATTCCACGTGCCACTTATACGCAAACCCATATGGATTTCATTATTGAAGCGTTCGAAAAAGTGAAAGAGAACGCAAGCAAAGTGAAAGGGCTCGACTTTACCTATGAACCGCCAGTGTTAAGACACTTCACTGCGCGCTTGAAAGAGGTAGAGACCAGCGAGAAACAAACAGAAAAAAAGAACGAACAAACGCTCGAAGAAGCATTTTAAAATAAAAACATAAGCGAATAGTCACTAGAAACATAATCAAAGGCTCCCTCGGGAGCCTTTTCTTTTTTGGATCGTAGGGGAGTTAGGCAGTTAAGTCTTTTAGCCTTTAAGTAGTTAACCCGTTAAAAGCTGAACTACGCTTGTTTGTTTTTCAGGGTAGATTTCAACATTTGGAATAACCACTGATTCAAAGGTGCGTCTTTTTGCGAGCGGCGACAGCTCATCACATCGCTCACATCTATGGTTCATGTTCGATTGTTAAAGTTACTCCAACAAAAACACAGATACCAAACGAACAAAGAATTAGAAATACAATGAGGTGATGTATGAACAAGTTAATCGCACTTGGATTGATGGCTTTATCTATGAACACGGCTTTCGCGGCTGACGGTACTTATGCGAGTACTCTCGATATGACGAGAAGCGAAGGTAATCAAGTAAAGGCTGAGCGTGTTGAATCTGATCCAGTGCTTGAAGGAAGAAATGACGCCGCTAATGGCGGAATAAAATTCCACAAGAGCGTCGATCAAGACCAAACGATCCAGCTTACAGGTCGTCGTGATTAACGTTAAAACGTGCTTACCATTGTCATGAGAAATGCTGCGCCCTTGGGTGCAGCATTTTTGTGTTGGGATTTGGGTTATTTTATAAAATCCAGCGTTCTAGCCTTGGCATGTTGTGTAACGTGTGGCATTTTGTTCTCCTCTAACTTAAGAACGCGACTCGGTGTTGGTTAAGCATGACAAACGAGCAAGCGAACGATTCGAAAAGGGATAGGAATGACTCGAAAAGAAACGGGAATGATTCGTCATATTCTACTGATTAAGTTTAAAGAAAACGCTGAGGCTTCAGAGGTTCAAAAACTAAAGATGCTGTTTGAAGCGATGCCAAACAAGGTTGAAGGGGTCACTTCAGTAGAATGGGGATTAAATGACAGCCCTGAAAACAAGAATCAAGGTTATACCCACTCGGTGTTAATGACGTTCGCCGATGAAGAAGGCCGTCAGAATTACCTTCCGCACCCTGAGCATGATGCGCTGAAAGATGTGTTTCGTCCGCTTTTAGAAGACATCATTGTGTTTGATTACTCCCTGTAATTAGGTTCTGAGTAGGTCTCTTGTGTTTTACTTACCTTCGATAATGAAGAGTTAGGGCCTAGCGATTAAGCCCTAACTCAATAAGAAACGACTTACTCTGTTGGCGAAATAGTGACTGGTGCAAACGATGCGACAGCATTCCCGCCTGCGCCCCAGCGGTAGCGAGGCCAGAAGATAACTGTCTGATTGGGGTAGTACGTCTGTTTGTCGTAGTCCAGATAAGGCATCTCAACGAGGTCTATCTGTGGTTCTAAACGACCTTTATGTCATCTACTGTTTACGCTCATTTTTATTCCGTTAACCTGCCAATAGGCAGTAAAGTTAACGCAAAGCGTGAATAAGAATGGCATTACTTTTAAATAATGCCGTTGTGCCACGGTTAAGCTCTAGTCAATTTGATAGCCACTTCTGATTCCAGTTCACTTAATGGTCGAGGTTTACTGAAGTAATAACCTTGCAGCAGATCTATCCCCAGTCCGTTTAGGCGTTGGTTATGATCAGCAGTTTCCACCCCTTCAGCTACAACACGATAGCCCAAGCTTTTACCCATCATGATCATAGTGTTGACGAAGTCTAAGTTGGTCTGCCCTTGAGTTATGTCAGAGATAAATGAACGGTCGATCTTTACTTCACTTAGTGGAAGTTGCTTTAGTAAAGATAGAGAAGAGAATCCCGTGCCAAAATCGTCAAGAGAGATAGAAATTCCTACATCGTGTAGTTCTTTAAGTGAGTTTATGCATAACTCGTAATCGACAATTGCTGCTGACTCGGTTATCTCAATACAGAATAACGTCAAAGGAAGCTGGTATTGGCGAATAGTTCGAATGATTTCTTGAGCGAAGTGAGGCTGTATCAGCTGTTTTGCACTGATATTAATGGAAATATGGCTCATGGTTTGTAGCCATTCAGATCCTTCAACATCCTTACAAACTCGATGAATGATACATTCACCAAGCTTGCTGATTAGGCCAGCTGATTCAGCAACCTCGATAAACTGGTCAGGAGGGACATCCCCCAATGTAGGAGATTCCCATCTTGCTAGTGCTTCAACAGCAGTAATCTTTTCATCTTGCCCACAATATTGAGGTTGGTAGTGCACCTTTATTTCTTGTTGAGCGATGGCACGACTGAGTTGGTGCTCTATTTCGATTATGTTTTCCGTCTCTTTTGCCATTGACCTTTGAAAGTTGAGATAGCTTTGTCCTCCCAGCTTTTTAGCTTGATACATGGCAATGTCGGCCTGCTTAATTAATTCTTCGGCACTTACGCCATCATAAGGATACATAGCGATGCCTAGGCTTCCTTGGCTGATAATCTCAATATCATCAACGATCAATGGGTTTTGAACGGCATTTAAAATCTGCGTGGCGAGTGCGTTGATGTCTGCTTCGGAACTGACATTACACAAAAACAAGAATTCGTCACCTCCCAAACGTGCGACAAGGTGTTCACTTGATAGCACGTTCTGAATATGTTTGGTCACGTGGCAAAGAAGTGCATCACCGACGTGATGACCAAAAGAGTCGTTGATAATCTTAAAACGGTTAAGATCCATCAACATGACCGCGCGTTTTTGGTTAGGTCGATTCACAATGTGTTGCGCGATGCTTTCCATTATTTTCCGGCGATTAGCGATGCCAGTAAGCGCATCATAATACGCCATGTGTTGAATCTTTTCCGCATCTTCTCGCTCTTGAGTTACATCCGTCATTGAGCCAATGAAGCGCACAGCCTGCCCTTCTGCATTATGAACCGCTGAGCCATTGGCATGAACCCAGATATATCCGCGATGTTGCGTCTTCATCCTGAATTCACATTTGAACGGTACTTCTTCGTTTAAGTGGTTATGAATGGCGGACTCGAGAAGTTCTAAGTCTTCTGAGTGTATATATTGGAACAGATGGTCACATCCTAACTTACGATCAGAAAAGGTATCTTGACAGCCAATCATTTTGGTTAACCGACTGTTCCAGACAAGAGTATTGGTTAGTAAGTCCCAATCCCAGATACCATCGTTTGAGCTGTTAGATACTACTTTGAGCTGTTGCAACAACTGTTGGGAGTTCTTCTGACGATTGTTACTTGTATTGATAAGCTCGTCGCGCTCGATGAACAGTGCGAGCATATCTAAATAATTGTTGAATACCGATTGTGTACCGATATCTTGGTGATCTTGCAATGAATCAACAACAGCGACGAGCTTCCAGTGATCTTCTTGCCCTGAGTTGATAGGAAGAATGGAAGCAACGAAATGATCATAGCGTTCGAAAAATGGGAAATTGCGAATATCGTCTTGAATATCTGTTTGTTGCGGTAGGGTAGTTGGCTGAGTCATGCCTTTTTCTACCCATTTCCTAATAGTGTATTGCTCCGAATTACACTCAGCGAGACAGGCCCAGTCAAGATTGTTTCCGTAAAGGCTTTGAGCATCTCTAATTGAGTCAAAACCTCCTTGTGCTTGTGAATAGAAATTTTCGAATATCTCAGCGGGAGAACGCCCTTGCACATTTAAGAGGATTTGGCGAGTTGAGTTGATATCTTCTTTATGTTCGAGATCTGGGTTTGTGTTACCGCAAGACTGATGAACGATGAGCTTTTGCGGGACACTATTATTGGCATTATTAAAAGGCTTCCCAGAAATACGTTCCAACACGCGGTGAAATACTTGCGTCGCTAGAAGCTCAAGCTGTTGGTCTACTGTTGTTAACTTGGGATTGAATTGTTGACCGACGAAAATATTATCAATGCCTACGATGGCGACATCGTCAGGTACCGAGATATTGCTGTGAGACAGTTGCTCCATCATACCTACAGCATTGTGGTCAGTTGCGCAGATAACCGCAGTGCATTTGGATTTACGCTGTATAAATTCTATTGCGGCTTCTCGTCCCCCAGATAGAGAACAATTCGACACGCGGAAGAAATGGCGTTGGTTGAATGAGCCTTTATGATCAATCACCGTGCGTTGATACGCTTTGAAGCGAGACCTGATATCATTAACAGTGAGATCGCCACAAAAGCCGATTTCTTCGTGTCCTTGACTTTGTAACCATTCATAGAGCTTAGTGACACCATCGCTTTGCACACTATAATACTGCTCAACGGGCAGCGGCGCATAGCTTGCTCCAATAGAAATGACTGGAATGTTTGCGTTTATAGCTTCTTCGATCAACTTTACTGTCGCTGCATGGAGAACGACCACAAGGGCATCGAGATGATTAAAATATATAGGAAGTTTAAAATCTCTTCGCTCACCCGAGCGGATGAAGATCAGATTGACTTTATGGTTTTTCGCAAGCCTTCTAAGGGTTGCATTTAGCTCGCCCATGTAGAAGCCACTGAGCATAGGCAGCACAATGCCAACGGTAGGACGTTTTTTAGATGTAACAATAGTCATGTTATTAGCCGGTCGAAAGTTGTGTTGTGTAGAACTGTTTTCGGGGGAGAATAGGTATCTTTTTATTATTTCTTCCATGCTCTACTAAGCGAGCTTGAAAATAAACTTACGGCAAAAGGAAATGCAAAACCACGCACAATCCGAGTAAGTCTAACTCATATATTTGAGAGGTTACTCAGAAGCGGTCCTCAATTTATGGACATGACTTAAGCGACTGATCTGTTCTGACAGTACCTAGAATAACCGGAACGGATTATGACTAGAAACGCAGAAACCACTCTCCTGAATTTAATTGCAACAATAAATGACATACAAACGTAGAGGTAGCGCACAAAATCGAAAAAGGGGATATCGCGATTACGTAATCATTGATCTAGCCGATAGTGAGATAGTGATAAGAGGTCGATAATTCGTTGTCGGATCTAAATTAGAACTTTAAATCTAATTTCTAAGTAGTTGTTATCTCAGGAAGAGTTTTTGTGCTATGCGCCCCTATATTAAATACATTATCCCTATTTTAATTCCTTTCATTATCCTCGTAATGCCGCTATCAGCGTTTCCATTTGAAGGCCTTACGATTATTCAACAACGCGTTATCGCGATCTTTTTATTAGCGGCATTGTGCTGGGTGTTCGAGCCCATCCCGATCTACGCGACGTCTGTTGTTATTATCGTTCTGCAATTATTGATGTTGTCGGATAAAGGGCTGATCTTTTTAAGGTTTGAGCATGGGGAGGAACATTTTGGTGAGCTGTTAAAATACAGCGATATCATGGCGACATTCGCTAGCCCAATCATCATGCTGTTTTTGGGTGGTTTCTTCTTAGCAATGGCCGCCACTAAATATCGATTAGACGTAAACTTAGCTCGCGTGTTGTTGAAGCCATTTGGACAAGACCCAAAGTTTGTGATGCTCGGCTTAATGTTGATCACTGGTATCTTTTCGATGTTTATGTCTAACACGGCAACAACGGCAATGATGCTCTCTATTTTAACGCCGGTACTGGCTGTGTTTGGTCCGAAAGACCCCGGTCGTGTAGCGTTTGCGCTTTGTATCCCGGTTGCCGCTAACATCGGTGGCATTGGTACTCCGATCGGTACCCCTCCGAACGCTATCGCACTTAAATATTTAGTTGGCGATAACCTCATTACGTTCGGTGAATGGATGGCATTTGGTGTGCCGTTTGTTGTGATTATGATGGCGTTAGCGTGGTTTTTAATAGGCTTTATGTACAAAGCTGACCAAAAGAAAATCGAGCTAAGCATCAAAGGTAAATTCCTTAAAACGCCTAAAGCCATTGCGGTGTACGTCACTTTTGCGCTGACCATCATTCTTTGGTTAATGGGTTCAAGCCATGGCATGAACTCTTACACCGTCGCTCTGATTCCTGTCGCTGTGTTCTCACTCACAGGGATCATCAATAAAGAAGACCTGAAGAAAATTTCTTGGGACGTATTGTGGCTTGTATCAGGTGGTATTGCGCTTGGTTTAGCGCTCGATAAAACTGGCTTAGCAAAGCTCGTGGTACACAGTATTCCGTTTGATAGCTACTCACCCTATGTGGTGTTGTTCGGAGCGGCGTTCTTGTGTTTGGTAATGGCAAACTTTATGTCTCATACCGCAACGGCTAACTTGTTAATGCCAATTATGGCGGCATTAGGTTCGTCTATGGCTTCACTCACGCCACTAGGCGGTGAGCTAACGTTAATTTTGGTTGTGACTTTTGCCGCTTCATTAGGTATGTCGCTGCCAATCAGTACGCCACCGAATGCGTTGGCTCATGCCACTGGTCATGTGCAAAGTAATCAAATGGCCAGAATCGGTATTATTTTGGGTGTGGTTGGTGTGCTACTGAGTTTTGTTATGGTGTGGGTGCTACATTCAATTGGTCACATAGGATAACGATACGTGTATCAACAAAAGCTAGAAGCACTGATCGAGCGCTATTTTAACCAAACAGAACGTCGGGTGACGTGCTGTGCCGGTAACACCATTATTGAACAATCAGCGTTAAACACTCGTTTATATTATGTGTTTAGTGGAGAACTGGAAGGGTTTTATACCGATGCGAATACACCGCAAGTGCGAGTATTTAGCGCGGGTAGTGGGGCTTTTATAGGCGTTCATAGCTTCTTTTCAGGTAATTGGACAGCATCTTCAACGGTTGTTGCTAAAACCGATGTTGAGTTAGCGTGGATCGATAAAGACACGCCTGCAGAAGATGAACGTAAATTTGGTCCTCTTACCGCACAGTTCACACCTGTAATTGTCAATGAGTTGTCGCGTCGTCAACGCCGCGCAACACAAGAAGCGATAGCGAAACAAAAAGCGCTAGAGAAGTTACATACTGCTGAGCAAATGACGACCTTGGGTCAATTGGCTGCAGGGATTGCTCATGAGCTTAACAACGCTATTGGTGTCGTAAATAGTAAATCTGGTCGACTTGAAACGGTCATCATGGATCTGCTTGAAGAAGTGCATCCAGAAGCCAGTCAATTTTTCGATTTTGGGTTAATGCATGGTCAGAAAACGTCGTCGTCAGAAGCACGAACACGTGGGCGACAATTTGAAAGAAAATATGGTTTAGACAAAAACATTGCTCGCTCTCTTGCAAAGGCGATTCCAATTGATGCTTTATCTGCAACAGACGTTATTTCAAAGCATTGGCTGAAAAAACCAGAAGAAGCGATTCGTTTTTGGCAGATGGGCTGTGATTTACATGATTTGCGTTTGGCATCTAGACACACCGTCGGCATCGTAAAATCGGTTAAACAACTTGGCAGAGTTGATATCGACACCGAAGAAGCGGTTGATATTAACGACTCCATTAACCATGCCTTATCGTTGCTACAAAGTGAGTTACGTAGAGTGTCTGTGCGATTGAGCCCTGCGGATTTACCGTCTTTTAAAGGCTCGAAAACAGAGCTCGTTCAGATTTGGGTCAACATTATAAAGAATGCTTGTGATGCAATGTCGAATTCAGACGATGCCGCAATAGAGATTCAAACCAGATTAAGTAAGAAAAGGATATTAGTTACGATCGCGAATAACGGCCCTGAGATAGACGAGGCGACTCGTAGAAAGGTATTTCAGCCCAACTTCACCACTAAAAAAGGTGGTTTATCGTTTGGATTGGGCTTGGGTTTATCAGTAGTTAAGCGGATTGTGGCAGGTTATGGCGGAAGTATTATTGTGAAAAGTGATGCTTCTAAAACGGTATTTAGAATCAAGTTACCAATAGAGGGTGAACATGGAGAAGCTTAATTTAATCTGTGTCGATGACCAGAGAGAAGTACTGAGCGCAGTGATACAAGATTTAGAGCCGCTGGCGAGTTGGCTGAATATTGAAGATTGTGAATCAGCGCAAGAAGTGCTTGATCTCATTGATGAACTTGACGCAGAAGGCGAACACATTACCGTCATCGTGTCTGATCATGTGATGCCAGGGAAAACGGGTGTGGAGTTACTCACTGAAGTGTCCCATGACAGTCGCTTTCCGAATACCAAGAAAATTCTTCTTACGGGGCAGGCCACTCATACTGATACCATCAATGCGATTAATGCAGCAGGCATCGACCGTTACTTTGAAAAGCCTTGGCAAGCAAGCACATTGGTTGAGTGCATTCGTACTCTTGTCACTGAGTACATATTTGATCAAGGGCTTGATTACACGGACTATCAGAATGAGCTCGACCAGCAGGTTGTGTTGAGACGCTTGCGTTAGCCTCTTATGTTAGCGACTTACATTATTCACTAGTGTAAGTCGCTTGAAATTCTATGCACCGAAGGACGCTTTCTGAAGGGTTTTTCTTTGAAAGATGTAATCTTTCGCTGCTTATTTTACCTACCTCTTTTAGTCGTTCAGGTTTTGGTACTCAGTTATTAACACACTGGTTGCTGGCTTTAGTCTAAAACTCATACGCTACGCCAACGCCAACGGATGCATTGTGTTTTCTTCAGGAACGATTCCCTGAACATACAGCAGAGCTAAAATGTGTCGCAGAGTTCCCGTGTCGTTTGTTAGAAAAGTAAGTCGAAATTATTCAAAAGTGATTCCTAACGCGTGGGACGTGGAGTTCTAAGCCAAATCGGTACTTACAACGTAAAGGACTAGGCTTTTGACGGCTTACTGCGTAATAATGCATTCGCCCACAAGTGGGGGTTTATAGTCAGTAGGATTTTAAAATGAGTGAGATTGCTCGCTTTATATCTGGTGAAGCGCCGGACAAATTTGGTCGAAATATAGAACAGTTATTGGCTTACAATCATTTTTGGTTGGAGCATGACCATAAGTACATTCAAGTGTTCTTCCCAATAGATGAGGGGACTAAGTTTAATCAACATGCCCCGTTGGTTACTCAAGAAGATAAGGTGCTTTTTGCTAATTCAGAAGCGCTCCGCACAGCTCATCTACAAGCGCTTGACCTGATGCTTGAGTTTTGGGGTATGCAGCGAAACGGGAGTGAAATATCTTCATCGTTACCACTTAGCCCGGCTAATCACGTATGGTTAAAGAATCATGACCATAACCAGCTAAGGTTAACGCGAGCCATTCGCAGTTTGTACTTGTTGGGTAATGAAGAGGTTGCGGCTCGGTTATGTGACTTTTTAGTATCAGCGGCGACCGAGACAGGGTTGGTGTCGGATAAAACCGTTCAGTATTGGCGCAATGCCTTGGAAGGTTAGGGTTTTTCTGTGCAGAGCTTCCGGCACTGCTCATAATTGATTCTCAATGCGCGGTATTTTGTACGATGCCGCTTTCTCTATATTCAACATTTGAATGCAATTTGTGGAATATATCAAAGTTAATTAAACTGATGGTAAGTTATTACTTTTCATTATGTTAGGGTTCTTTTCTTAAGGTCAGCGGATTAGGAAGAGGCTAATGAAAAAGGGATTTGTGATAGCGATATCAATCGGCTTTGTTGTCTTCTTCCTTGTTGGTCGTGAGCTTCAGTGGTTCGGGTCCAGTAATTCCGAGTCGTTTCCTAAACTTCCGGATAGTCCCCAATTTGTTCCTTCTATCGATTTCGACGGTGAGTGGCTAGGCCGCCGTATTAACACCACTGGCAATAATATGTGTGAACGCACAACCATCACCGGAACTATTCGTGAGGGTAAGGCTACTCTAAGGCTTACCTACAATGGAACACCGTTAGAGGGTTGGGTGACGGAAAACGGCGACTTACGTTTATATGCTAAACATCGCCAATGGGATTATCGTTTTTCCGCACGTGGCAGTGGCAGTAGATTTGACGGCCGATGGCACTTAACCAATGGGCCGTGCCAAGGAAGTTGGTTTCTAGAAAAGGTCGATGGCAAGTAGGGTTGTTACTACAAGACGCCGTTTAAAATTAACCAGCACAAGGTTCTTTTAGGAGAGATAAGTGATCAGATTAATCGCCGTGTTCATTGTGGCTTTCGGGCTAGGTGCATATGCGAGCTTACATGTTTTGACAGACTATGTTGTGAGCATTGAAGACAGTCATAAAGCTGCGGTGCGGCAAGGTTTTGAAACCTATAAATATGCAAATACAAAAGACCTTGCCCCATTAATTAAAACATCGAACTTGTTAGCTCGTTATAGTGCTTGTGAATTAGAGGGAGATGAAGGCGATGCGATTGCATTAGCCCTGTCTATTAACGCTATTTCCTTTGGGATGTTATCGAAGCAAGCGTCTGACCTCGATCAAGACACCTTTAGGACTGGTTTGATGATGTACGGAAAACTCAAAGACAACGAAAAAGCGTCTGGTCAGTTAACTGAAATACTTACTGCGTACTGTAAAGATAGTCTTCGCTATCTATACGACTGTGAAAAACTTTCTAATTTGTTAGGCGAAGAATGGGATACACAATGGAAGGAAGTGAAACCAGTATGTACCTAAAAATGATTCAACATATACGGCATTTTGCTATGCCGTATTCAGATGTGATTTGAAAACAAAGGACACAATATGGAAGTAAGGTTGGTCAAAGGTTCAGAGCCTAAGTTCGCTGAATCGATCACCAAAACGAATATGGCGAGTTACTATCAAGCTCGTGGAATCGCTTGGGGTCATAGCCAGTTTTTACGCAGCTGGGATGAGCTGGATAACTATGAAATTTATGTGGGGGATCGCCGTATTGGTGTTGTTCGCTTCAGTTACGCTAGTGGTACAACGTTTCTTAGGGACTTGCAGATATTAGCTGACTGTCAAGGTCAAGGTTTTGGCTATTGAACATGCGAACAATCAAGCATCGGCTCAGTTAGTGTTGCGCGTGTTCAGTGAGAACCCCGCCATTAAGATTTATCAATCAAAAGGTTTTACTCAGTTGTCTGAAGTGAAAGGGCTCGTTGAAATGGAGCTGCCTTTAGGGTCATCATTGAGAGAGTGTCATGGATAACCGTATCCAACTAAATTTTGTTAAATACTTATTTTCAGAGTTGCTGTTTATTGTTATTGCACTAGGTCTTGTCTATTGGATATCAGACGGTGATCGTTCATCGCTGCTAACCATAGGGCTGATAATTTGTGTTCCTCCATTAATAAAAATTCTAATGTTGTGGTGGAAGCTTCGCGATAGCTCGTTTGAAATCACGAACGGTCATGTACGTTTAAATGGCGTTGCTTGTGATGTGACTTTACAGCGTAGCTTTCTTCCGTTTGAAATTGGCTCATTCATCAAGCTTTCATACACGAAAGGTGCAATGCAGAAACACAATATTTACCTTTCTAAAGGCGCAATGAGCAAAGAAGAATGGAGCCGTATGTTAGCGTGTCGAACTAGGTCGCCATAAAGAAGCGACATCGCTGTTACTTGAGCTTTTAGTTTCCACGACGAATAGCGATGCGATTAAAGAGTACCAACGAGCGATCTCTTTATATGCTCAAGACCTAGATAAAACCTGGTAAGCAGCGCGTAAAGCTCATTAACTCACATAACAAAAAGCCTAAGCATCAATATGATACTTAGGCTTAAAGGCATAGTTTTTGTTCTTTAGGAAAGCGTTACGCTGAAAGCTCTTTACGAACGATCTCTGCGCCAGCACTTAGCGCATTAAGCTTCGCTGAGGCTATCTCGCGAGGTAGGGGAGCCATGCCGCAGTTGGTGCAAGGGTAGAGCTTGTCGGCATCAACGTACTTAAGTGTTTCACGTAGAGTGCTAGCCACTTCTTCCGGTGTTTCAATCGAATCGGTTGCAACATCAATCGCACCGACCATTACTTTCTTGCCTCGTACGAGCTCAAGCAGCTCAAGAGGTACATGAGAGTTGTGACACTCTAAAGAGATAATGTCGATATTCGATTGCTGCAGCTTAGGGAAGACTTCTTCGTATTGGCGCCACTCGGTGCCTAATGTCTTTTTCCAATCCGTATTCGCTTTAATGCCGTAGCCATAACAAATATGGACTGCTGTTTCGCACTTAAGCCCTTCAATGGCTCTTTCCAAACAAGCGATGCCCCAATTGTTCACTTCATCAAAAAACACGTTAAACGCAGGTTCATCGAACTGAATAATATCCACGCCTGCCGCTTCAAGTTCTTTGGCTTCTTCGTTGAGGATCTTTGCAAATTCCCACGCCAGTTTTTCACGGCTTTGGTAATGCGCATCGTAAAGTGTATCAATCATGGTCATAGGCCCCGGCAGAGCCCATTTGATCGGTTGGTCGGTTTGCTGACGTAAGAACGTCGCATCTTCAACAAACACAGATTTCTGACGAGAAACTGGGCCTACAACCGTCGGTACACTTGCATCGTAACGGTCGCGGATTTTAACGGTTTCACGCTTTTCAAAATCAACGCCATTCAGGTGTTCAATGAAGGTCGTTACAAAGTGTTGACGTGTTTGTTCGCCGTCACTCACAATATCAATGCCTGCTTGCTGTTGCTCGTGCAGAGAGACACGCAGCGCATCTTGTTTGCCGTCTGTGAGTTCATCGCCTTGAAGTTTCCATGGCGACCAAAGCGTCTCTGGTTGTGCAAGCCAAGACGGTTTCGGCAAGCTGCCCGCTGTTGAAGTCGGTAATAGTGTTTTCATAATAATATTGCCTATCCTTGGGTGGTTTGAGAGCGCAATAGACGATTAAAGTGCGTAATTTGCCGACCAGTTCTCTAGAACTGATTGGTATGGCTTAATGAACTTCTCTTCTGCGAATTTACCTTGTTCAACAGCTAGCTGACTTCGTTCTTCACGGTCGTACACGATTTGAGTCAGCGAGTGATCCAAGTTTTTCAAGTTTGGTTGGTAACAGTTACCCGCAACCGCGTTCGCGTTGTAAATCTCAGGTCGGTAGATTTTCTGGAACGTACCCATGGTACTGATGGTGCTGATAAGCTCTAGGTTAGAGTAATCGTTCAGCAGATCACCAAAGAAATAGAAGGCCAAAGGTGCAACACTGTTAGGCGGCATGAAATAACGAACCTGTAAGCCCATCTTTTTGAAATATTGTTCAGTTAAAGAAGACTCATTCGGTTGGTATTCAAAACCTAATACTGGGTGTTGGTTTTCAGTGCGGTAATAGGTTTTATTATCTGACACGCTTAAGCAAATAACAGGTCGTTTATTAAAGTTCTTTTTGTAAGCGTCAGAGTTAACGAAATATTTAAAAAGCTTACCGTGTAAGTCACCAAAATCTTCTGGAATGCTGAATTTATCTTGGCCTTTATTATGATCCAATAGACGTACGCTAAAGTCATAATCTCGAACATAAGAAGAGAAGTTATTTCCGATAATGCCTTCAATACGCTCGTTAGTTTTACGGTCTACAATATTGGTTTTCAGCACTTCAATTGAAGGGAATGCTTCGCCGTTGCTTTCAATATCCATATCAACAGAAATGATTTCAAGCTCAACAGAGTAGCGGTCGCCCTTAGGGTTATCCCAGTGCGCTAACGCGTTGAAACTGTTATCGATCATTTGTAGTGCATTGCGTAAGTTCGCTTGACGGCTGTCACCGCGAGCCAGGTTAGCAAAGTTGGTAGTGATACGCGTGCTGTCTGCAGGCTGGTAGTTTTCGTCGAGGCTAATGCTCTTAATCGTAAAATTAAATTCTTTATTCATGCTGATTTGGTATCCCAATTTTTTTTCTGATTCTCTCGGTCTTTAGTATTAAAACGGCTTTTATTTTTTGCTTGTGACCGGATTAAGAATCGAAGGCTATGCTGTCTGAAATTAATGCTTAGTAGAATTAATGTCGTATAAAGTTAATCGCTTAAGGTTTTTATACGTTGATAGGTTGACCATTAACAATGGTATTACTTCACATTCAACATGAGGAATATTCATGATCTATTCTGTTTGAATATTTTAGTCGGTGTCAGTTATATTAATTAGCTTGATGGAAATATAACCGCATTAATAGTGTGTTATTTAAGACGATTAATTTAATTAAGAGATGGATGAAATGAGTGAATTGCTGTTGTTGATTTTCTACTGTGCGTTACTGGGCAGTGGTGTTGGGTTTCTAGCCGGTTTGTTAGGTATTGGCGGAGGGCTGATCATTGTTCCTGTGTTAAGCAGCATTTTACTGTATTTAGAAGTTCTACCTTCCGACCAAGTTGTTGTCGCTGCGATTGCTACCTCGTTGGCATCGATACTGTTCACTTCCACATCTTCTGCACTCGCTCACCACAAGAATGGCAACGTGCCTTGGGATCTGGCGCCTTGGATCATGCTCGGTGTTGCTCTGGGTGCATTGGTTAGTGGTTTTATGGCGGCGTTGTTACCGGAAAAAGTCGTTCGTATTGTGTTTGCTGTGAGTGTGGTTCTGATTGCGATCAAGATGTTCTTAAGCAGCAAAAATGATGCGCCTAAGGAACGAAAACTGCCGAACAAAGGCGTGCTCACTGTGCTGACAACCATTACGGGTGGCTTATCTGCCATGATAGGTATTGGTGGCGGAGCATTGCTGGTTCCGCTATTAACGTTCTTCTCTGTCGGTATGAAAAAGGCCATCGGTTGTGCCTCGGCTTGTGGCATTGTGATCGCGTTGTTTGGCTCGATAGGTTACATCAGTTCAGGCAGCAGCCACTTTGCTCTATCAGATGGCTTTGCTGGCTTTGTTTATCTGCCTGCGCTGTTGGGTATTGTGTGCACGTCTTGGTTTACGGCTCCGTTAGGCGCAAAAGCCACCAACCATTTACCGGTTCCAACGATTAAGAAAATCTTCTCAGTACTGCTGGTGGTTATCGCAGCAAGCATGGTTGCTCGTTAATAAAAGATCGTTCAAGTGTGAATATACAGAACAAAAACGAATAAATTGATCAACCACCAATAATTAGAAAAGGGCAGTTTCATAACTGCTCTTTTTTTGTTTATCGGTCTATGCTTATACAACTATGTACATGAGTATATTGATAAAACCGTTTAGTTATGAACAGTTCACCGCTATAGCTAAATGTATTTTGTTTGATTCAACGGAATGCTATCAATGAGTGATTTATGGATCCTTTAACGCAGGGCGTGTTAGGCGTTTCTTTGTCACAATCTGCCAGCAAAAAACAACATTTGGTTGTTGCTGGGGTATTAGGGCTGCTCTCCGGGTTAGCACCAGATTTGGATGCACTGATTAAGTCTCAAAGTGACCCTTTGTTGGCTTTGGAATTTCATCGACAATTTACCCATTCACTCTTCTTTATTCCCATTCTAGTGTTGCTTGTGTTTGCGACGTTAAAACGAGCGCCTTGGCTAGCGCGTGTTGCGTTTACTTGGGCGCTAATTTATCCAACATTAGGGATGATTCAGCGAGACAGGGCAGAGGCGATTGGGTGGCAATTAGCGCAAGAAAGGCAACACACACCGATTCGATTAGAGGCAAAACCAAGCTTTGCGAATATCTTGGTTTGGAAAGTGGTGTACGAAACAGAGGCTCATTACCATGTAGACGCAGTGCGGGTTGGCACATCGGTAAGCACGTATCCCGGAGAGTCGATTGCGAAGCTGAATGTTAGCAGGGATTTACCTTGGCTTGACCCGGACTCTCAACAAGCCGAAGACATAGAACGTTTCCGCTGGTTTTCAAATGGTTATATCGCTCAGGACCCAACAGACGAGCTGCGTATTATCGATGTCCGATATTCAATTGTACCAAATCAAATGAAAGCACTATGGAGCATCAAGCTATCAAAAGCAGTTGATGCAAACGCGCATGTAAAATACGAAACTCATAGAGACAACACACCTGAGTCGAGACAGATCTTCTTCGATATGCTTACTGGCGATAAATGAGCTAGTTTTAAACTGATCTGCACCGTCAATACTGGATGCTACGTTAAGCGACTTTCCATACGTTTAGTTATCTCTGAATTGTTAATTTAGGGGAATTAATTTAGGGGAAGCTATAGCTCATTTATGCCCCAAAATCACTTAGATTGAATACTCTACATCGTTTAGGATGCGAACATTTTCCCTACTAAAAGTCATCCATCCTTATGAACTTTAGTTGTGAACAATTGCTATGTATCACATCAACCATTTAGTCACTTTATCTTCACGGGCTGGGGGTAAAATCACAACAAACTGTATGATATCTTTTATATTATTTAAAGGTACAGGGAAAGTGACATGACTGAAGAGATAGTCAGCTTGATACCTCACACTCCTATATAAAGGGTATAATCCATCAAAACTCGAACTTAAAGTTAACTGAAACGAAAACAAGGCTCTAATTGAACCTTGTTAAAAAATTGGATGAGTCTATGAGTTAACGACGGAGACCATCTTCAAATCGCTTGCGATAATTGTTTATCACGGTGATTAACGACTTTTTAATATCAACAATTTGTTTGGAATGTGGACACCAAAGCGCGAAGCCAAACTTGAAGCCCTCTAGCATCTCATCGGCTTCAACTGGCTCAATAGCATGATTGGCAAACTCAGTATTAGCAAAGGTTTTAGGCAGTAACGCCCAACCCAACCCCGCTTCGACCATCTTTATCACTAGGGCAAGTTGATCGATTGCTTCATTGTCTGAGCTGTAAATAATCTTCTCTGACATACCTTCTTCAATAAAAGATCGTAAGACAAATTGTTTGCTGTTTTTCAGAGCCACCAAGACTGCACTTTTCTCCAACCTAGATAGATCTCCACCTTTTTGAACAAAAGGGAGAAATTCGAAATGCCCAAGGAAAGTAGCATCAAAGCTATACATCGCCTGACGGTCATGCACATTGACGATACCAAAATGGTATTCGCCACTATCTATGCCTCTTTTGATGTCCTGTTTATTCCTAACAAAAAAGTTCACGCGCATTAGCGGAAAATCGCGAAGAAATTGCTGGCGGATTTCAACCAAAGCGCGATGAGGAATCACACTAGAATAAGCGATGTTGACGCTTTCTAATCCACCATAAGAGAGGCTTAGCGCCAATTTATCGAAAGTACGCGCTTGCTCGATGGTTAATTTAGCATTGTGATAAAGAAGGTGACCATCTTCAGTTGGCTCTACCGAACGCCCCACTCGTTCAAACAAACTGACCGCTAGTTGGTCTTCAAGGTTGGTAATCACCTGCCCTATCGTAGTTCGGTGCTTATTGAGTTTGACCGCGGCTTTGCTAAACGAGAGTTGTTCATAAACGGTCACGAACGCGAGAAGTTGTTCAAAACTAAAATTCATAGGTTTCGCTTCCTTTCTAGAGTGATTTACTTAAAATATGATAACTGATCTGCACCAGTGATACTGGACACTCGACTAAGCGAGTTGCCCTACTTCTGTTAATTCATGACTTACTAAATTAGATAAAACGCAACTCGGAAATGTCCAGAACCTTCACAGATGGCACTTCGTAACTCAGAAGTGCCCCTTTTCTAGTTAGAACCAAAGCTACCCTTCAGCCATAATTGTGACTTTTGACTTACAATACTTGTACTATGCTTTTTTCAGCTTGGTTCTACTTACACAGCAAGCTTTGCAAGTAGAAACCTTCAATGTAGTTGGGCGTTTTATCTACAGATAACGACTTCTCAAATGGTCTTTGAAGTATTGCGCATTCAAGGTTTCGCCCGTTGCACCTTTCACCAAGTCATCAGTGGTCAGCAGGCTGCCTTTGCTCCAAATGTTTGATTCTAACCAAGTGAAGATAGGGGATAGGTCACCGCTTTCAATCACAGAGTTTATATCTACCGTTTTCTTCATTGAAGCCATGAACTGCGCCGCGTACATCGCACCTAATGTGTACGATGGGAAGTAACCAAATGCGCCGTCTGTCCAGTGGATGTCTTGCATACAGCCGTTAGTGAAGTTGCCTTGAGTGCTTAAACCAAGGTAAGACTGCATCTTGGTATTCCATAACTCTGGCACGTCAGTGTGTTTGATCTTGCCGTTGATCAAGTCACGCTCAATCTCGTAACGCAGGATAACGTGTGCAGGGTAGGTCAGTTCATCGGCATCAACACGGATGAAGTCTTTCTTCACGCGCGTGTAGATCTTCTGGAAGTTTTCTTTCTCAAATTCTGAGCCTGAGAATTGCTGACCAGCCAAGTTCGCTAAGTGTCCAATGAACGGGTCGCTGCGGCCGACTTGCATCTCGAAGAATAAAGATTGAGATTCATGAATGCCCATAGAACGAGCTTCCCCCGCTGGTTGTCCTGCTAGGTGTTTTGGTAAGCCTTGTTCGTAACGTGCGTGGCCTGTTTCATGCACAATACCCATTAAGCTTTGAACGAATTCCGCTTCGTCATAGCGTGTTGTGATACGCACGTCTGAAGGCACGCCGCCACAGAATGGGTGAACACTTTCATCCAATCGGCCGTGTTCAAAATCGAACTGAAGCAGCTTCATGACTTCTAAACCCAGTGCTTTCTGTTTCTCGGTCGAATAGATACCTGATGGTGCGTTAAATTGCTCGCTCGATTGTTTTTCGATCACTTCATCAATTAAACCTGGAAGCCAAGTTTTAACGTCTGCAAATAGGGTATCAAGTGAAGTAGAGCTGGTGCCCGGTTCATAAATATCCAGCATCGCATCATAAGGCGTTAGATTGGCTGCGTCTGCGCGAATCTGCGCTTCTTCACGAGAAAGCTCAACCACTTCACGCCAGTTCTTTTCGAATCCAACCCAGTCGTTGTTACCGCGTTGGCTACGCCACGCATGTTCACATTTTGAACCCGATAGAGATTTCGCTTCAACCAGTTTTTCTGGAAGTAGGTTTGCTTGTTGCCACTGGCGTTTTATTTCACGAAGTGACGATTGTTGCTCAGTGTTCAGCGCTTCATTTTCAGCGTCTGCAATCCAATCGCCAAGCTGTGGTTGAGTCATTAAGCCGTGAATATGAACAGAAAGCTCGGCCATCGCTTCACTACGAGCTTGGTTACCACCTGCTGGCATCATTGAAGCTTGGTCCCAACCACAAATAGAAGCTAGGTGTTGAAAGCGTGAACATTTTTGAGAGTGTTCGACTAGTTTTTTGAATGCGCTCATTTGACTACTCTTAATTTGGTTTCTTTAAATGATCCTTAGGGCTGCGTCAGCGTTAAGGTTCATCTCGTGTACTTTGATTATGGCTTTGCTTTTTAATGACGCCGACCTTCGCAGTCGAAGATATAGCGAGAAAAGCATGAGGCGGTACGATGCCTTGAATTTACTATTTCTTAACAAATCAAACTGTTCTATTGTGCACAAAATCAGTGAGTTGTATAGCTGGTGGCAATTGTTGCTTGCGAATTGTTCAGATACACGGTATTGATGATAGATCGCTGAACAAAAATGACAATGATATGGATATTTTGAACTTTGAGGCATTTCTAATTGCCATCACTATTTTAACGCTAACGCCGGGCTTAGATACGGCTTTGGTGATTCGCAATACTAGCCGCTCTGGCTTAGCTGACGGTTGTATGACGAGCTTTGGTATTTGTAGCGGCTTGTATGTACACGCGTTTTTCTCTGCTGTGGGTATATCTGCAATCCTCGCCCAATCCGCTGAACTCTTTCAAGCCGTTAAGGTGGTAGGTGCGGTTTACCTCATCTGGCTTGGCTTAAGCAGTTTGCGAGCGTTGATGAAAAACGGTGGCGGTTTGAAGGTCGGAGAACAAGCTCAGCAGGCTTACAGTGCAAAGCGTTCTTTGCGTGAAGGCTTTCTGTCTAACGTTCTTAACCCAAAAACAGCAGTTTTCTATCTGGCCTTTTTACCTCAATTTGTAAACCCTGAAGGTTCGCCTTTATTGCAATCTATGTTGATGGCTTCGGTACACTTTATGATTGCGATGGTATGGCAATGTGGTTTGGCTGGCGCTCTTAATTCCGCTAAAAACTTGCTCAAAAACGCGAGTTTTATGAAGTGGATGGAAGGCGTGACGGGCATGGTGTTGGTTGGGCTGGGTGTTAAGCTTCTGATGGAAGAGCCTGTGTAGTTCACCGTTTCCAGTTGAACATGAATATATGAAAGCCCACGACGTGGGCTTTGTGCTTTATTACTGGTAGATCTTTGTACCGATCTTATTCAACAGCGCAGTTATTCAACGACGCTAATGTTCATCTCTGCACCTTCGAAACCTAAGTCACTCAACTCATCAGCATTGAAGTTGGTGGTAACTTCGATGTCGCCAATGCGTTCACTGGTTTCATTAGCCGAATCAACGCTTCTTTTGCTGCGTAGATTGTTAGTGATTGGTGTCGCTTGGCCAATTTCGATAGTACCTGCAAATTGAGATTCAGCGTAGAAATCACCAGATACGTAAGAGTGGAAGGGGCGTAAGCTTCCGCCAGTCGCGTATTGCATGCTTGATAAGCCAGCTTCTTTAATCGCCCAGCCCCAATCCCACCATTTAGTTTCACCTGGGATGTAACGGTGATCCCATTGGTAGCGAATGTCGGCAGATTCACTGCTGCCACGGCCCATGGTGAAGGTATGAGCCTTGTACGGGCGGTTATCTGGATGAGAGTGCCACGCGTTGCCACCCCAACGAAGGAAGCCGTTGAATTCAACATCGTAGCTAATATCGGCGTTGAATCGGTACGGGTAAGAGATGCTTGAACGATACAGCTCAACTCGAATCGGTAGCTCCGAATTCGCAGGAACCATAGGACGAGCTTGAAGTGTTACTTGTTCGCTAGTGGAGTTGCCATTTGTTTCAGCGAAGCTTTGGTTAGCCTCGAACTTAACGGTGAGCTTAGTTTCGCCAACCAAAGGCCACTTGAAGGTGTTCTCTGTTTGAACGCTCTGTGAGAATCCGTAGCTGTTCGTTTTCGACCAGTTTGTTGATTCGTCTACTTTTAGGTCTACCACCACTTGTTGCGCGATGTTGCTGTTGTTTCTTGCCGTCGCGTAAACCGTTTTCACTAGTTCACGATCCGACTCGACAACATCACCATGCCAAAAGTTGTCGTCGTTAACGGTGTAGGCAAAATTGTCGACGGTGATTTTGGTTTTTTCATCACAGCGATAGCCGCTACAAGAGCCATTGTTATTTCCTTGTATTACCCAACTGTTGCCAGAGCGCTTTATCGTCATGTCTTCGCCCACGTACTGACTGTTATTACCGCCAACCCAAGCGTAACCTAGGTTGTGGGCTAAGTAGCTTAATGGGCGTACAAAGTCGTTACGGTTGTTCACTAATTCATACTGAACATCGATTTCGCTGCCTTCCTGAACCGATTTGGCGGAATAGTTAGGGATTTCAGATTGGTCGTTGTTTGGGTAACAGAACGTTGACCCACTGCTTGATTGCTTAATTTCGCCATGATAACCCGGCCCCATGATTACCCAGTTTCCTTTTAACCCGGTGATCTGCCAAGTGCCCATGCGAGCGACCAAAGTACTCTTCTGCTCTTCTGCTTCATAACGGTCTATAGGACGATAACCAGAGCGACAGACATCTTCACCAAGTTGGTCAAACACTATTTGGTCTGGGTAAATCTTCGCATTTACACCGGTTGATAGAACAGACAACACTGCGGTTGCTAAGAGACTTCTGTTTACTGTGATCATTAACAATTCCCTCATTTGTAATTTTTCTATTTTGATAATGTTTTGTGTGCCGTGCAGTTAACAAGACAAGTTCACTTTTTCATGTTGATAAATAGATAGATACTGAAAAGGGTTGAATTAAATTACCCAGTTAATTCAATGGCTTGTATTGTCATTAGTGTTTTTACGGTGAAAGAGTATGCAACTGAACGTAAATTGTTTGATGGGGCTCAAACCGTTTTTAGAAAAATGAAGGCCCATTATTCGGGCTTAGACGTCAAAATTATTTGACGTTATTTTTGGCGTTTGTATGAATGGTTAATTAGAAGAACAGGTATAACCATTCACAATACTCGTAGTTTTAAGGTGGGCAGGTAGTGAGTGACAAAGAGTAAAAATCTAACTTGAATATTTTGCTTTGCTATCAGTTTTAAAATGCAAACACTTAAAGTAAGGAAGACTGTAATAATTGTATTACTGATAAAATAATGAAAATAACCATCCGTTTTTTATGTGTAATATCGGAAAAGCTTGCTACTTGATAATAGGGCACTTGTTGCTAGTGGTTAAACTATCTCTAATTATCGTTTGGCCAGAAGTTGCGTTCGGCCTGTATTACACGTTTTAATAATGGCAAATAAATCATTCGAACTTAAGATATCAATCTTTACCGTTAATGGGTCATTGTTGATTAACAGGTAAGGCGCCAATCGGCTGTCATTCATTGTTTTATTTATTTTTTGCACAGAGACTAAGTCAATGGTGCCAGAAATAGAAAAGAAAAGTGATTGAGAAGGACGGGCTGTTCCTCTGAATCGCAGAACAAGTGGGTCGGGCATGTTGTCGTCTTGAACGGACATCAGGTGCAGCACCTTGTTGTTACTTATTTTCGTTAATCCGTCGGTACGTAATACATTGTCATTCACTATCAGGTCCACCACGCTATGTTGGTAGCGATGCTCTTCTTTTGGTTGGGGCGAAGGGATACTCCATATGCCAACCAATAAAACGAATGCAGAAATGAGCGCAACGATTGGCATCATAATTGACCTCTTTCTAGGAATAGGGCCAGTTCGGTACTGGCTTGATCTAGTTGGGTTGGCGTGTAAAAGATGTTGACGGACTGGCGTGTGGCTTTGTTCAGAATAGAGAGCTCAGAATATTCCGCTTCTTCGCTAATGTACGCCACGCAATCACATTGATACTGATAGAGAATGCTTTCTAGCTCTGGCGTCATCGCCATTTCAGGGGCTTGGAAAACTTGTATTTGACCTATCCATTGCTCGCTGAGCCGGTTAACGGGGTTGATATCGCTGAGGTTTCTCTCATTAACCTTAGCAAAAGCCAATAACGCTGATGCCAACAGTAAGCAGCCAGTGGTGAAGTAGCACAACTTGTTTCGGTTTTCAGCAGTGGGAAAGTAAGCCGACGAACTTTGTTTAGGGTTAGGCTTAGGTTCGACTGCAACAGCTGCACCGATAGCAATACCGTTATTGCCGACGGGTATCAGGTTGCTCGCATCAGCAAGGGGAGTTGTGGCTGCATTATTGATGGGGGAGTCGATTACCACGCACTCATCGATAAGGCGATAGCCCACCTTAGGAACGGTGACGATTGGGGTTTCTTTGATGCCTAATCTAACGAACCCTTGGCGCAGTAAACTTATACTTTTCGCTAGTGACGTATCCCCCAGGGCGGGATCGCAC
>NZ_JBFRNU010000031.1:0-801 GCF_041471145.1 Vibrio sp. 10N.261.54.A5
TCGGTTTTGTTAAAGACGCATCGGATGTTGAAACCAACGTCTTCACTATTAGCTTCTCGGATACCAACTTAGGTCAATACACCTTCACCTTACTTGAAGCGTTAGACCATGTTGATGGCCTTGCAAATAATGATCTGAGCTTTGACCTGCCTGTTTACGCCGTTGATAGCGATGGCGATGATTCTTTGGTTTCTCAGTTAAATGTAACCATCGGTGATGATGTTCAAGGCATGAGCAATGGCATCCTGAATATCGAAGAGCCGACCGTCGCCGATCTGGCCGCAGGGGTGGTGACCACAACTACCATTGATGTGATGCCAGAGCAGAGTGCTGACGGTGCTACCATTACTGAGTTCACTTACGATGGTGGGACTCCACTGACGCTTGACCAAGCTGATACCGGTGAGCAAGAGTTTGTGTTTGCTGAAGGCTCTTTGTTTATCACACTTGAAGGTGAAGTACGTTTCGAGCCAAATCGCAATCTAAACCACACAGCGAGCGAAGACATCGTGAAGTCGATTGTGGTGACTTCAAGCGATTTAGATAACGATGTACTGACGTCAACGGTCACTCTGACTATTACTGATGGTGATATCCCAACCATTGATGCAGTGCCAAGCGTTACTCTGTCTGAAACTAATCTTAGTGACGGCTCAGCGCCAAGCGGCAGTGCTGTAAGTCAAACAGAGACGATTACCTTCACCAATCAAAGTGATGATGTGGCGAGTTTCCGTATTGAGCCAACAGAGTTCAATGTGGGCGGTGCACTGAAATCGAATGGATTTGCGGTCGAGATAAAAG
>NZ_JBFRNU010000032.1:0-75719 GCF_041471145.1 Vibrio sp. 10N.261.54.A5
AGGATCAATAAGGATAAATGTTTCGCCAGATTCAATGAGAAAAGTTGCGCTACGTAGGTGGTGGATCTTCATAATGCCTCTCTAAACTCACTAACAAGTCATGTTCTCTATACGATTTAGTATGCTACTTTCCGACTTCTTATGATACTGTCTTGAAAGTCAACGTTCGCGCAAATCGAGACACTCATGAACAAATCAAGCGAGTTAATTAAAATTACTATGATAGCCTTTGAAGGCATCAGTGCTTTTCATCTCTCTGTGCCCTGTCTGGTGTTTCGAGATATCTTTTTCGGTCAGCCGGTTCGGTTTAACTTGAGGATCTGTAGCGAAAACAGCTTGCGGTTTGAAACAAGCTCTGGATTTGGTGTGGTGGTCGATAGCGATCTAAGTGCTACCCAAGAAGCCGATATTATAATTATTCCAAGCTGGCCAAATGACCTGCCAGAGCCAAGTGAGCGACTTCTAGAGGCGTTAATAGATCATCATGATAAAGGGAAGTTGCTGGTAGGGCTCTGCCTTGGTTCTTATGTTCTCGCGTGTGCTGGCGTTCTCGATGGCAAACGAGCCACAAGCCACTGGGCATTTACCGAACAATTTCAGCAGCAATTTCCTAAGGTGAATTTTGACCCAAACCCTCTATTTGTTGAACATGAGACTATCATCACCTCTGCTGGAGTAGCAGCTTCACTCGATTGCTGTCTGCACATAGTGCGCCGTTTGTGTGGTAGTGAGCTTGCGAATGATCTCGCTCGTAAGATGGTGACTGCACCATCTCGTAATGGTGGGCAGCAACAATACATACCAGCACCAGTCAACATAAAACCCCTCACAGAGACAAGTATTAACCTTGTGATTGAGCAGGTTGAGCAGAGTCTCAATCAGTCTCATTCACTAGATGAACTCGCTGAGCGCTGTGCGATGAGTAAACGTACCTTTACACGCCAGTTTAAATCCACCTATGGTTGTACATTTGGTGAATGGCTGCAAAATCGACGTTTGGTGTTTAGCCAACGTCTATTAGAAACCACGAAACTATCGATACCTCAAATTGCAGAGCAAGCGGGTTTTGGCTCTGACAGTGTATTTAGAAAGCACTTTAAATCTGCTTTTCATGTATCGCCGGTTCAGTGGCGCACGACTTTCAAGCAATAGAACTCATTTCATTGAGGGCATTTTTGCGTTACATGCTACCGCCAGCATACCTTTGGGCAGAAATGAGTTTCGGAAAAGTAAACATTAGCAAATCATGAATAACTACAGGTATGGCAAAGAGGAAAAAGTTTCAACGGTGTCTCCAATTGCTTTATTGAAATACTAGTACCTGATCCCGTACTGGAATCAGGTGATTGTTATGAGAGACAAAAGACAAGACATGACCCTATTGTTTCTAATGCTGAGTCACAAGCAGTTTTTTTCCATGCTCGATTAATCATTATCAGCATTACTGATAACTTAAGCGCGTTGCAGCAAATCGGTTAAGTAAAGTGTGCATGATGTAACACAGTAATAAAGTCGCTACGATGGCAACCAAAATACTGCTAATACGGTAAAGTGCACTATATATCAGATCGCTACCTGGGGTGAGGTATTGGCCAAATAAAATCCCTAGCGTGGTCATCGCTCCAAAGCCAACCCCAGCGCCGACGTTTTCTTTGACGTGTACTTGGCTAAATAGCATTAACCCAAACCATAAAACCGGCACGACTAAGATCAACAGCCCTGACCAATCATAAAGAAACAACTGGGCTAACACACCGAATGTCACTCCAAGAAAGGTACCTATCGCACGTTTAAGGGCATAATTTAATACCCCAGTAAAATGCATCGGATAAAGTAATAAAATTGTGGCAGCTTGCGCCGACATAGAGTCTTGCAGATTAAATATCTGGAACACGACAAAAGATGCTGTGGCGATAGTTGCCCCCAGTAATACTTCATGTCGCATTCGATTTACTGATTTTGCTGGTGGTTTTTGCAATTTTCTGGGTTCAACATCAGGGATTAACGAGACCATGATATAGGCGATAATGATTGCCAGTATTGTGGCGCCGAGATTAGCGCCGATGAGACCGTTTAGATCAGTATCAGGGTAACTGGCAAAATTAAGCATGATGCTCAGATTAAGTAAACTATTGGCACCATAAAGAAAAAAACTGCCGCGGGTCATGGCGGTAAAAAAGCCAACAAACACCCCAAAAATAATCAGGGTCATTAAGACTGGATGGCCACCAAATAAACCACCGATAACGCCTACCACTAATCCAGCTGTGACAGAAGACGCCAACACCTGCCGCGCGACATGGGCGGTGAACACAGGTGCTAGCCCTAGCAATACCATAGGGGTAACAGTATAAAACACCCCGTTACTAAAGCCGAACAGTTTGCACACAGTAAAGCCAATCGTGCCAGCAGTGGCAATACGTAGACATTGACGTAAATCATTGGCTGTCATGGGATTAAATCTTAGTAACATGATTGTTGCCTTGTGTCGCTGTAATATATTTAAAATAGCGCATCTATCAAATGTATGATGTTAATAGATATAGTGCAGCATACTGATGGCTTTAATCTGCCCATGAGCTAATAAGTTCAGCAAACTATTTTCTGGCATTATCTGCACCGTCGCCCGTGCCCCCGTTGGCAATGTTCTCATGACTTCGTCATTATCTAATTGTAAATGCAATCTCATTCTTTGGGCGTCACGGACCCAGCGATCAGATTGTTGCGGAGTCGCTAAACTGCCATTGGCATCGAACTGTCCGGAGCTAACCCCAGCATCAATACTGCTGACGTGGGCGCGATATAAACGGCCTGGTTCACCGTCAAACGCAACAAGGGCTTTAGATGAAATTGAGACATCTCGTAATGCCTTTTCTCTAAAATCAGCAATAATATCCACATCATCAGAAACAAGAGCCAGCAGTGGCTGGCCAATGGCCGCAAAGCCGCCGACCATGATTTGCAAGTTAGTAACTGTGCCGTCTTGATCCGCATGAACTTGGGTATAAGACAGGTTTAATTTGGCTTGGGCTAAGCGATTTTCGGCCTGACGTACTTTTAAGTTATTGTTACCGTAAACACCGCGGCTCACTTCTAATTGCTTTAAACGGGCTTGGGTTGCCAGCAAATTTGCTTCAGCCGCAGCGGCATCGCTGTCAGCTTGATCGCGTTGCTGTTGGGATACGCCATTAGTTTTGTACAGTGCATCAAGACGCTTTGCTTCGCTGCGTTTTTGTTGTGATGTGGTTTGGCTGGCATTGACATCAGCTTGCGCCGCTAACAAAGAGGCATCTAGCTCAGCGTTATCTTGCTGGACTTGCTCTAAAGCCAACTGCGCTTCATCTACCGCTAACTTATACGGTCTAGGATCTACTTCAAACAGTAATTCACCCTTGCTAACAACTTGGTTATTAGTGACAGCAATAGTTTTAATGCGGCCATTAACTTGTGGGGTAACCTTAGTCACAACCCGAGTTGCCATAGCCTGCGGCGTTAATGGCATAGTCGCATCAGCAAACATAAAGTAACCAAATACCAGCATAAAGCCTGCTAAGGCAATTTTTGTTAGCCGCGAAAATTGTTGATCTGGTGTCATATTTGTATTCACTTACTTGTCTGTCATTTTAGCTAATTTGGTTAACGCATTATTACCAATCAGATTAATTACTCTTTCAAACTCAGTAAGTTCTTCAGCGTTTATGCCTAAGAGCAATTGGCTACGGATATTGATAATTGTTACTTCAACTTTCGTTATTAAATCGAGTCCAGCAGGAGTCAAATTGACAAGTCTGGCGCGTTTATCATGGGGGCAACAGTGGCGTTCAATGAGCCCTTGCTGTTCTAATTGGGCTAAGGTGCGCATTAAAGAGGCCAGTTCAATTTCTAAGGCATTGGCTAATACTTTTTGACTGAGGTTGTCGCCTAATCGCCACAGTTTCCATAAGGCTGTCCAGCGTGGGTAAGTTAACTCTAAAGGGGCAAGTTCAATGTCAACAGCGGTGCGCCATAAGCGATGCAGACGCCCCAATTGTTCTGCCAGTGATAGCTCTTTCATATGGTCGAATTCTTTTTGCATCATGGTTCCCATTTACCTAGCGTGCTAACTATTATACTTGGTTAGCACGCTAAGTAAATTATTTTATACTATCAAAATCGCCTCATAAGCCTAAATCCCCTTAAAGTAATGAAAAAAAAGAATAAAAATGGAAGTGAAATAGGACATCCGATCTTTTACCAATAAATTTTAACCCAGCCAACCCAATCGCTGAGCCAGAAACACAGTAGATGACAAAAAATATTAGCTAACGCGCCCATTCAGTCACAAAATAAACGGAAGCGGAATTTTAAAGAAAAATATGTAGGATTTTTGAGATTTACAGGTGGCGTTGTTGAACAATTCCTCCCTAAGAGCGTAGTAACCCCAAGGGCTGCGAGCAATTAAGCCACTTCATTTCTTACGGGCATACCTAACAACGGGGGGGGGGGCAGGTCTTGCCTTTTGCCACTATACGGCTGACTCGTGAATAATGTAAGTCGAAGTGATTCCCTATTTGCTTTTGCGTATAGCCACCGCTATTAAATGCAGCAATAATGGCATCATTTCTACTAGGCGCTGAGTCTTGGTACTCCTTTAGCGAAAGAGGTTTAGCACGTCGCTGTTTTGCCGGAACCTCTTTGATATCTCCCTCTGCTAAATTCAAATTAGGAAGATGACTGTTCACAAACTCATCACTGCCTAGGTACACCTGCTGCTTTAATCCTGTCCATAGTGGCTTACCAACCCCCTCGAAAACGAATTGCTTGTATTTCTCAACAGCCTTATTTCTCTGGCGGCCAAATTGAAACAAGGTTTGATCAACCGCTAGCCAGTCTGGTGACTCTTTTAAACCAGTAACAAAAGGCCAACTGCTCCACTCATATTCGTTCGGTGTATCCACTATATTTGCACGAACGGGGGGCTTTGTTTCCTAAATCAGGGAACTAATGCTTAAAGCTACGATCAGATCATCTAAGTTCACTCACATACTTAGAGCAATGCCAAAGCCTCGCTACAGAACAACTAACTGGAAACAATATAACCAAGCCCTAATCAATCGTGGTTCACTGACATTCTGGATTGATGAGGAAACGATTCAACAGTGGAAGCAACTCAAGCAAGGTAAACGAGGTCGACCTCGATTGTTTAGTGACTTAGCCATTACGACCGCCCTCATGGTTAAACGAGTATTCGCGATGCCGTTGAGAGCGTTACAAGGATTCATCGATTCTGTTTTCAAACTCGCTCAACTCCCGTTGTCATGTCCTCATTATTCATGCATCAGTAAACGAGCCAAAACGGTTAATGTGTCATTCAAGACAAAGACCCGAGGCGCAATACAGCATTTAGCCATTGATGCAACAGGGCTAAAGGTCTACGGTGAAGGTGAATGGAAAGTAAAAAAACATGGTACTGACGGGAAGCGTCGAGTTTGGCGTAAGCTCCATTTAGCCGTAGACACTGGCACTCATGAAATCATTGCGGCTGAGTTAAGTTTATCGAATGTCACTGACGGTGAAGCTCTTCCTAATTTACTGAATCAAACTCGTCGTAGAATCAATGAGATATCTGGTGATGGAGCTTACGATACAAGACAATGCTACGAAGCAATACGTATTAAACAAGCTGTTCCACTTATTCCACCGAGAGAAGGTGCTGCTTTTTGGTTACGAGGTCACCCCCGTAATCTGGCGGTAGCTTGCCAGAAATTATACGGCTCAAATAAACATTGGAAAAAGAAGTACGGTTACCATAAACGGTCACTTTCAGAGACGGCTATGTTCCGTGTAAAGACACTGTTTGGTGGGCGATTAAGTTTAAGAAACTATAATGCTCAGGTTGGTGAAACCTACGCCATGATTAAAGCGTTGAATAAGCTCACAGGGTTAGGTATGCCTAAAACGATAGAAATAGCCTAATAATCACCCATACTGGCCGTTTCTATCTGAGATCCAATTAGGAAACAAAGCCGGGTGTTGTCGAACAGATAACAAAGAACACTGAGTAAACACAAAATAATAGGGAAATATGATGGTTACAGCACTTTACGCAGCCTTGCTGACGATCGTAATGATTTGGTTAGCAATAGAGGTGATCAAGCAAAGGCGAATCAATCTTGTTGCTCATGCTGATGGCGGTGTCGAGTCGTTACAGATAGCACGTTCGGCACAAAGTAATGCTATGGATTACATCCCAATCACCGTTATTTTGATGGGATTGTTAGAGATGAATGGCGCCGGTGTGTGGCTGATTCATGTCATTGGTGTGGCGTTTATTCTGGGGCGTGTGATTCATGCGAAAGGGATCTTAGCGAAGAACTTCAAAGGTCGAAAAGTGGGTATGGTGTTAACGCTTATCTGCATGATCTCTTTGATTGTCCTAAACTTAGCTTACCTACCTTTTGATAAAATGTTCTAGGGAGCATTATGGCGTTGCGTCTTCCTCCTGCTTGGGCGATTGTCCTCGCAGGCTTGATACTCAACATCATGGCGATTGTCATGTCGAGCTTGGTGCTCGATAAAATTGAAGCTGAGAAAGCGGAGTACAACGATCGCAAATACGGCAATGTGTACTCAATACAGCTTGCTTGGAATACGATTGAAACCCTAGAGCGCAAGCGTGAAGCGATTTTGATTCACCTTGATAAGCTATCCCCAGAAATCGCTCAACCTGCCACAGTTCTTGATGAAGCGCTTCGCGGACAACTTCGGAGTTGGGTGAGTGACGAGGTGCCGGCCATCTCGTTGGCTAATTTACCTAAGCTTATGATGCTGATAAACAGTGCACAAGAAGCGCAACGAACTCGAATCGATGATTACTATTTGGATAACCTGACCTTGGTTGAGTTAATCCAAAGGCTTGATGAGAAAATGGCTTTCTATAAGAACATCGCCCTGTTTCTTCAAGTATTTGGCTTGGCGCTTATCTTAGCTCGCGACCTCGCTAGAAGACCTTAATCTTTAACCTTAATACCTCCATTTACTTATCGACTTGTATCGTTAGCGAGACTCATTTGGCAGGTTAGGGTGCTGTTGGCCTTGGTACTTTGGTAACTGTTCTTTTAGCCCCTTAAACGTGCTCAGTGCACTGCCTATCGATAACTTGTTCATCAACCAATTTGGCAAGATGCCCCCTGCGTTCGCATACGCGGTGTAGGTGATGTAGGTATTGCCATTAGTCAGCGGTTGCAGTGTCCAAAGTGCGTCCACATCGTAGATTCGAATGTACCCCGACTCTTTCGCCAAATAGTTCGACGCATCCTTTATCGACAAAACAAACTGCCCATCCTCGATGCTGTATTTTGAGTAGGTCACCATGTCTCGATCTCTGGCAGGCCACGGTGCTTTGAATTGGGTATAGACGATGTTTTCATCTTCAGATATCTGCATCAACACACGGCTTTGCGACACGTTATCTATCCAGTTTGGTACGTTCTCGCTGTCTTCCAATAACAGTAAAAAACCGGAGTAAGTGGTGGGCGTTTGCATCTGTGCTCGTATTTCGACCAAGCCTTCGCTGTGTGGCCTTTTATCAATCATGATGCCATCTTCACTTTTGACGAACTGCCACGGGTTGGCATAAGTCAGTGCCGATAGGGCGCAGAGGCCGAGTACCAAAATCCTAGGTAATGTCATTATTCTTCCATAAAAAGAAAAGCTTATCTTCTAGGAGTATAGAATAGAAATGGACTTAGTAGGTGTTGCCAATCGCTTTGGGTTGGCGTCTTTGGGGAAAATCCCAATGAAAACGGAAGCGTTCGGTCGCTTCCGTTTTATTCTTGGGCAATGGATAAGCGCTGTAGGCTAGAGCTTATAGGCTTCTACGGTTTTGATGGTTGTCCAGTTGCTGTTGGCGTCTTGGATGAACTCTTGTGTATTCTCCAGCCAGCGTTTCTGAACCGATTTGTCTAAGTTCAGATACAACTTTCCATCTTCCACCTTCCAAGCGAGAGGGTCGGTTTCAAACTTCTTACCCATGGCTACTCCAAACGCGCAGTAACCGCCATATTGAGGTGCATAGGCTTCTGGATTGGCTCGAAATTCATCTCTGTTTTCACTGCTCGCAAAGTTATAGTTCGCATTCTTATAGGTCGCTGTGAACTCAGATGTGCCTTTTACTGGACCTTCATTGGCAAAGTAAGCGACAGGATCATAGCCTTTAATTGCGAGGTTATTGCTGTCGACACTCATATCAAGGTCTGCTGCCATTAACGAAAAGCTGGTGCCTAGTAACGCGGCCATTAGAGTGATTTTTTGACTGGTCGATTTCATGTGTGACATATCAAGTTCCTTGTCAGTGTTGGTTATCTTGTTTGAAATAATTTAGCCCACTCGTCCGGTCTATAGAGGGACAAAAGAACTAAAAACTAAGCGAATCGTTCGGAGGATGCATGGATCTGCTTTCACAACTAATGGAACACTTCTCGATACGCACTGGCGTTTTCTATTCTGGAAACCTGTGTGGAGTATCGTCATTTAACGCGCAACAAGGTAAAGAGGGCCACCTTCATGTATTGAGCGCGGGGGAGTTGAGCTTGTCTAGCGCTCACACGGAACACAGGCATTTGTCGCAGCCTTGCATTGTTTATTTGCCGAAATGGCGTCACTGGCCGCGATGTCTCGTACTCAGTTTATTGAAGCGTTCAAACGGGAAGTGGGTGAAACGCCGGGAGATTATGTGCAAAAGTGGCGAGTCTCTGTTGCTCAATCTCTGTTATTGCAAAATAAGCCGATCAATTGGGTCGCTGATGAAGTGGGTTACAATAGCTATTCAGGATTCTCACGTGCTTTTCAACATGTTGCCGGAGTGTCGCCGCGCCTTTGGCTAAAGCAAAATGCGTCGTGAAACGGCAGGCAATCCCCACCCGATTTATGGCTATTCGTATCTGGCTGGTCTATGTTTTAGCGGAAATTGTATGTAGTTTGTTCTTTTATCGGAAGAGGGTGTAAAAAGGTGGACTTTATAAGCTCGTTGTAACATCCTGCCCGTCCTATTTTATCTAGACACCAATGAGACGAAGTGCCTGCTGAACATTATTCAGCCTCCCGTATCTCATTAAAGTATTAAGGAGTTCAACTTGAACCTATTTGTAAGAGACCTTACCGTTATCGATTCTTCATACATCTGTGAACACAGAGGGGTCGTAGGAGATAGTTGGATTTTAGATGTCACCATGTCTGGTGAACTTAATGAAATGAGCATGGTGCTGGATTTTAGCAAGGTCAAAAAGCAGATCAAACAGCTTGTCGATGAGCATGTTGATCACCGTTTGCTGCTGCCAATGCAAAGCGCTGCAATTGTTCTTCAAGCGAGCAAAGCGGGCTACTCTAAGGTTGATGTACTGCGTGGTGACAAGAGTCTGCACCTACATTGCCCAGATGAAGCATATTGTCTGATTGATGCAGAAGCGATCACCGTCGAGAGTGTGACCGCACACGTTTACAATATTCTTCGCGATAACCTACCAAGTAACGTCACAGGCTTAGAGATCACCCTTCGTCATGAGAACATTAATGGCGCGTTTTACCACTACACTCATGGTTTGAAAAAGCATGATGGCAACTGCCAACGCATCGCCCATGGTCACCGTTCTCCAGTAGAAATCGTGGTCGATGGTCAGCGTGACGAGCAACGTGAACAAGCATTTGCTCAGCGTTGGGAAGACATCTATTTAGGTTCTAAAGAAGACCAAGTTTCAGTTTCATCACTTAACCTGAGTGAAAACGCGAACAGTGTTAATGATGAAAGTCACTATGGTTTCCGCTACACCGCGCCACAAGGCGAATTTGAGCTAGCGATTGCTAAGAGTGAGACGGAAATCTTGCCGACCGATACCACGGTGGAATTACTTGCGGGCTATATTGCGGATCAAGTTGAGCCTAGCCTAGCAGAGAACCAATCACTACAAATCGTCGCTTATGAAGGTGTTGGCAAGGGCGCAATGGCGTTCCGATAACACTCCAACGAGTGACAGACTCTCGTTACTGACATGATGAAATAAAGGCAAGATAACTCGTTATCTTGCCTTTATTTTTTGTGGCTCTTTAAAACTGATTTAGCGGATAGTTTTAGGTATAAACACTAGCGAAGTAGCACGCGTCGCAGTGGTGTTTTCTCGATCCCAACAACCAACCCGAAGCTCAACAATACGGTGCCAAAAAATACCGTAACGTCTTTGGCCAATTCCGTAATGCCTAACACTCCACAGACATTGAACAACACGATAATGATCAGTAAATGGCTAACGTAGATACCCAGCATGCGATTTGAAATGGCTCGAACCCAAGCGTAGTTACCCATGTTTGGATTAGCCAAAAGCCAGATAAACACGCCCATCCCCCATAGCGCTGTGCCAAACAAGAAATCATTCATGTTGAATCCGACGTCGAACGTGGTGAGCCATGCCGCCTCAGCAAAGTGAATCAACATGCCTAACGCTAATAGCCCCAACGCTTTAGTTGATGACACCTTCCATTGATTCTGACGAATAAGGAAACCTAAGGTCACCATTAACGTGCTAAAGAACGGGCCATTACGCGTGAAGAAGGGTGCTTCTAACCCGGTTAGCGTTGCGTAGCTGCCTGCCAAAACACCATAAACGTAAAGTACAATAGCCGCCGGTAATAGCAGTTTGTCGAGTTTCATTTCGACTATCAAAGCAATGATCAAAACTGCACATACGAGAGCGGGAATAAACCATAAATGAACCAATCCACCCTCTAAGAAAGAGTTAAGCGGAGTGTTCATTAAGAAACCCCAATAGCCTTGGCGCTCACCTAGGTATCCAAACTCTTCTACCTTCGCGAGGTTGAATGGCATCACTAGGCAAATGATGCTCCATACCAACCAAACATTAAGCAGTGGTTTAGAGTAATTAATGACGGTTTGCCACGGGGAGGCAGTCAACTTGGGCTGAATAAGATAACCGGAGATTAGGAAAAACAGAGGTACCGCAAAACGAGCGGTTTGGTTGAGTATATAACCGATCCAAGGCACTTCATCTATTTGCCAATAAGTGAGTGCCATTTGACCGTGTAAACCAATGATCGCCAAGATAGCAATCACTCGGCCTAACTCAATACTGGCGATGTGTTGTGAAGGCGTATGTTGAACGGAAGACATATCAGATCTCTTAGTAAAATTTTTACGAAATCTAGCAGTCTTTATGCCCAACCAGTTAGTCCTAAATCAAGGCTTATGACCTTTGTTTCAAGGCTTGTGTCGGTTTTTTGAAGCCTGTCGCAGCTATATTAAATCCATTGCAGTAAGTACAAAAATGCCGAGTGTACAAGTGATAAGAGAAACAACAGTAGTAAGCGCGATGATGTTAGCCGCCAGTGTTGAGTTTCCTCCCATCGCACGAGCCATAACGTAGCTTGCCGCTGCTGTTGGTGCTGCGCTCATCAAGAAGATAAGCCCGAGATCGAGCCCTTCAAATCCTAAGTACCCAGCCGCCAATGTAATCAGTAACGGTGAGGCAATTAACTTGTAGCTAGAGGCGAACCAAGTCGACAACTTTTCTTGTTTGAGCGAGCTGATATCGAGCGACCCACCGGTACACAGCAGTGCTAAAGGCAACGTCATGTTGGCAAAGTATTGACCAGCGTCTGTCACCATTTTGGGGATAGGAATCGAAAGCGCATAGAAGACTACTGCTAAGAAAATGGCGATGATCAATGGATTTTTAGTAATCGACTTAGCGATCACTTTAATCGCTTTCGCGCCAGTGTCTTCGCCTTTGGGTGTCAGTGCAATTACGGCTTGAATGTTATATAGCACGGTTAGGGATGCGACATAGATAGCCGCCAATGCCACGCCTTGGTTACCATAAATATTAGCTACATAGGCGAGGCCGATGATCGCGGTATTAGCGCGGAATCCACCTTGGACAATCACACCTTGATCTTTCGAACCTTTAAATACTAACTTGGTCGAGAAAATCGTGAACAAGAAAAAGATAAAGTTAGCGATGACGCCAAAGGCAACTAACGCGCTACTGGCTGAAAAGTTGTGATTCGATTGAACAATACTCAGAAATAGCATCGCGGGTAGGGTGACTTGAAAGACCACCTTAGATGCGACATCAATGAAATTGTCGTTGATTAAGCCGATTCGTTTGAGCATCACACCAAGAAACAGCATTAAACAGATAGGGCCTGTTACTGACGCCGAAAACGCAAACTGTTCCCAAAGTGTGTTCATTCTCTTTCCCTAGTTATTAAACTCAATAATCGGTTAACTCAAATTCCTTTGAATACTGTCGCATTTTTCCACAGTTCTTTGATAAGACAAAATGAATACCTAGGGTTAAGTAAAAAATCTTGAAAAAAAGAACGAACGTGCTAAAAATAATGTATCAGATTTATTATTGGTGAATAATGAGTAAGGGAAAGATAACCAAAGAGTATATTTTGAGCCATGCATTCGCGCTTGCAAGTGAGAATGGGCTTGAGAGTTTGACGATTGGCGAGTTAGCCAAGCAGTGTGGCATGTCTAAGAGTGGCTTGTTTGCACACTTCAACTCTAAAGAAAACCTGCAACTCTCTGTACTCGAGTATTCCAACGCCATATTCACCGAAAGAGTCATCATTCCCGCAAGAGAGCTGGGAGATGGTGATATTGAAGCGAAATTGAAACAGCTGCTCGACAATTGGCTGGGCTGGAACCATTCATTCCAAGGCAGTTGCATGTTTATTGATGCATGGAAAGATGCGGGCAGTGAAAGGTCTGTGATTCAGAAAGCACTGCAGAAAACCATTTCAGTGTGGATTGACTACTTGTCGATTCAGGTAGCAAAAGCGGTTGAGAGCAAACAGTTCAGAGCCGATTTAGACCCGAAACAGGCAACCTTCGAGTTATACGGTCTTTATTTGAGTGCGAACTTGTTCTACTCGTTACGAGGCCAACAAGCGAGCCACACCCATTTTTGGAGTGGTGTCGAGCGCTTGGTAGCCAGTTGGAGAGCGGTTTAATACATACAGCAGGTTAACTCGCAAATCATGTGACTTTGCTTAACTAAGGTTTGCAAAAGATTTTAACAGAAGTGGCGGCAAGCAATCATAAACAGCGCTATCGTCATTTTTTATACTAACAAATAGCACGGTCGTTCGATTTTCAGGGCCGAGCTCGATCCGCCAATGATGATGGCGATACAAGGACCGTTCATGAGTGACAAAATCTACTTTAATACATCGAACAAATTCAGCTTCAAGCGCAGCTTAATTGGCGCAACAACCAATCTTCATTACATCCTAGCGCCGAGTCATGCGAAGAAAACAGCACGTAAGTTGCTGCTCACTCCAATGCGTACTGAGCAGAAAAATGCTGATCCCCAAGGGCTTATCAAGAGTGAAATCAAAGGTCGTGATGGCGTTTTAAAAACCTATTCTTTGGGTACGGGGCCTGTTTGGGTGCTGACTCATGGTTGGTCTGGCACCGCGAGTCAGTTTTTCCCTCTGATGGAACATATCGCCGCTAAAGGTTTTACGGCTCTGGCTTATGATCACCCTGCTCATGGTGGCAGTGATGGTGTACATGGTCATATTCCTGCGTTTGTGAACGGTCTTGAAGCGATTCTAGATTCGGTAGGTGAGGTAGCTGGTTTGGTCGGCCACAGCATGGGTACGGCTTCTGCGTTGGAATGTAAGCACGTTAAATTGGAAAACAAGCCACTATTGCTGATTGCACCTGTACTGGATTATCTAGAAAACCTATTTGGCAGCGTCGCACGTTCTGGTTACTCAATGAAACTGTTTGAAGCGGTAGTCGGAGAAGTAGAAGAGCAGTTTAACTATCCAATTCAGTCTGTTGATCCCTATGGAAAGCTAGCGCTTCGTGAGTCTCAAACGATCATCGTTCATGATGAGCAAGACAAGTTTACTAAGTTTGATGTGTCTCAGCGTGCTGCTAATGAAATGGGTCGCGTTACTTTAATTGCGACTCAAGGACAGGGCCACGGGCGAGTAATGAAGTGCCCACAAGTGTTCGAGAGCTTTGATAACTTAATTGGCTAAGCACAACGAGCGCAAGTCAGTAGGACGCCAGTAAAAAGATCGTAAGCTCAAAGCTAAGAAAACAAACATTAAAAAGGCCAACCAGACATTATCTGGTTGGCCTTGCTTTTAGGTGCTTAGTTGGTGTTTAGCTCAACCCTATTTTTAGTTAACAGCTTGCAGGACCAATCTCTTTCCACACGCCCCATTGGCCTGTCGTTGTTGGATCTTCACCGGTTGTCCACCATTTCGCTTCCCAAATCTTACCGCCTTGAGTCACTTGGTCGCCACCAGTGTAAACCGCGCCTGAATCCCAAGCGTTAGTACACGTACCGCCGCCTGTGGTTTTCTTTAGAACTTTCACTGAAGTAGCCGCAACCGATGTATCAGTGCCATCGCTGACCGTTACAGAGAAGTTCAGCGTTGTATCTTGCGTGTATTCCGCCGCGACAAAGCTCACTGAAGCACCTTGAACCGTTGCATCGATACCAGCAGGTACATCCCACGTGAAGGTCAATGTGTCTTGGTCTGAATCGCTTGAAGCCGAAGCATCAACCACGACTACATCACCTGCATTCACTTCAGCCGGAGCCGTAACCACAGCAACTGGTGCTGTATTGACTGGGCCTGTGTCTTTAGGAGTTACCGTTACAACAACGGTGTCAGTTGCAGTAGCGCCTTCGTTATCAGTTACCGTTAGGCTGAACGTGAGTGCTTCTTGTTGCGCGACTTCAACCACATCGAAGCTTACAACAGCCGCATTCGCTTTCGCCAGCGTTACTGCCGTGCCGCTTACTTGTGACCAAGCATAGCTCGCGATTGTACCGTCGCTGTCTTTTGAAGCGCTGCCATCTAGAGAAACAGAGGCTGGGCCTTCAACTGATTGGTCTGCGCCTGCAGCTGCCGTTGGTTTGCGGTTGACAGGATCAGTTGTACCGCCCGCTAGGCCTTCATGCATTGCATTCAGGATGTCGCCGTTATCTGCATCAATTTCCCAAGAGAATAGACCCGCAAGGCCAAGGCTACGAACGTACGCGCCTTTTGCTTTTACAGAGCGATCATCATCAAATGTGATTAGCTGACCTGAAGTGCGGTTCCAAACGTAAGGCGCTTCTGCCATTTCGTCATAGCCATATTCGAAGCCGTTGATGCCTTGGTTATTCGCGCCAAGCATGTTTGCTTTAATGCCTTTGTAATCAATAACGCCATCTTCCCATACGCCTTGCGCAGAGCTGCCTTTCAGTTTGCCGTTACCAACGCCTGTCATAGGGTCGCTCGGATCGGTGAGTGATGATGGTAATACGCCTTCCCAACCACGACCGTACATCGCTGTACCAACCACAAGCTTGTTCGCTGGAACACCTTGCTCAAGCAACAGTTGGATGCCGTTGTCTGTGGTGTAAGCTGGGCCTGTGTATTGTTCGCCATTTTCATCAAGGCCTGTGCCATCACATTGACCAGGACGCATGAAGTTACCGCAGTTTAGTGCTGTTTGGTGACCTAACACGTTGTTCCAACCGCCGTAGAAGTCGTAAGTCATTGCGAAGATGTAATCCATGTATTGGATAGCATCGCCGTAGTTCACGTCTTCAATCTTATCGTGACCAACACCGATCGCAGAAGTGAGCTCGTAAGTACGACCGTTTTCCGCTTCTAGCTCATCTAGCATCACGCGAAGTTCTGCCATCAGTGCAATGTAAGCTGGGCCGTCATTTACAGGATCACCAAGGTCTGGAGCAGCACCGCCACCACCAGGGAATTCCCAATCGATATCCACACCGTCGTAGAATTTCCATGTGTTAAGGAATTTCTTAACAGACGCTACAAAGGTGTCACGGTTGGCTTTAGTTGTGAAATCAAAGAACGGGTCAGACAGCGTCCAGCCACCAATCGATGGGATGATCTTCAAATCAGGATTACGCTGTTTGAGCGCCATCATCATTGCGTAGTTACCCTTGATCGGTGAGCTGTATTCGTGTCCCGCTTGAGGGAAGCTTTTCTGGAAAGCCGCCCAAGGGTCATGAATCACCACTTCGTAATCGTTAACACCCTGACAAGCTGTCATGAGTGCGTTGTAGCTGTTACCGCCTACTGATTTAACTGATTCGTTCGGACCACAAATTGGGATGAAGCCATAAAGGATATGGGTTAAGTTGTCAGCGGGTAGGTTATCAACGGTGTAATCACGGCCGTAAATACCCCACTCTACAAAGTAAGTACCGACTACCGTATTTGGATCTGTGTTGTATGACTTGTTGTTCGGATCCACATTCATCGCAAGTGGCGCTAAGTGTGAGCCATCGGTATCAGCGATCGTGATTTGAGCAGGTGCGCTCTTGCTACAACCTGTTTCATCACACGCTTCGATTTCCATCTCAAATAAGCCGCCTTGGCCATATTCGAATGAAGCTGTGGTTTGGCTGCCAGTGATTGGGCCGGTGGCCACTTTAACGCCATCAAAGTAGATGTTGTACGTGTTTCCTGACGTTCCGCTCCATTGGTTGAACTTAACGTCGACCTTCGCTTGGTCGTGATATTTCACCATCTGGTTGTAGCCAGAGGTGGTTTCCATCGCGAGTTCAATTTTAGAAAATTGCAGGTTGTTGGAACCGTACATGTCGATGCTAGGTGCTGTTGGAGCAGCTAATGCTGTACCAGATAGCGCTAGAGCAATGCTTGCAGCACAGGTATTTATACGAATCATACTATTTCTCTCATTCCTTGAAGATTACGAGAACCCAATGGCCCCATAAACGGCTCCAATCAGTTTTGAAGGAGCTTCCCAGTCAGTATTCGAGGGAGTTTTAATTTCATAACTGAAAATAAATCCGTTTTCGATGGACAACTAAAAAATTGTATCTTGTTACAATTCTGTTGCTTAATGAATGAGAGGCTGAGTCCATGTTTTATAAAATAAAACATCCTTCAGTAGGAAAATCTCACAAGTGAAAATTCACGACATGAAGTTATGAAAAGGTGCGACAAACTATAAGAAAATACTGTGGATTGAAGCTGAATCACAAAGTGAAGTATGTTGAGCGAGCGGGGTCGATCGACGGGTAAACTTGAAGACGAATGCTTATGGCAGTATGGATAAGAGGGTTATCTTTTGAATTGCTCAGCTAAGGAAGCGCGTCGTTGTTGCATGACACTATGGGTATCACCAGTCGCAGTATCTTCGTAGCCTTCTTTAATAAATTGCTGAGATGGTACGCTTGGCTCTAATCGCTTTAAGCGAGGCGAATCGTAAGTACCACTGATGGTGTAAACGGTGGTTCCAGAGCCAGTGTTGATCGTGACGATCTTCCCGTCAAAATCGAATGAGGTAGTGATAAGACGATGATTCATCATCACACCGTTTTCTGAAAGTGTCAGGATGTCGGTGTTGTAAGGTGGCGCCGCAATCTCTATCCATGTGCCATAGACGTTACTTGGGCTGACAGATTGCTGGTGGGCTTGGTAAGCAAAATAGCCGGCGGTGAGGGCAACCATAAAGCCAGCTAATAGGAAGCCGTAGAGTAACGAGTTGGCAAATAGATCTCTGCTTTTAGTCGGCTTTTTTGCCATTATCTCTTCATTTTTCGACTGATATTGTTTTAGATTCTATTAATTAAAACCTTAGTTTGCAAAAATTGTTCTAAGAGTTAGAAGCAGGATCGAATGTTCTAATAAATGTGGTTGCGTTAGTGGTTTTTAGCCTTGCTCCTCAGTATTTACGCTATCAATGAAAGCGAACTCCAGAAATGCTTAAGCTATGCATATTTATTTCTTGTAGGAAAGTCTCGAATTGGTTAAAACAATTATCACCTAAATTTACGCATAGGCTTACTCGGTGAGCTCAATAATTGCAATTTGAAGATAACAAGGAAGTACAATGATTAAAGAAAACACATACTTTGAAGGTGGCGTTAAGTCGTTAGCGTTTAACCAGTCTGGTGCTGATGTGAGTGTTGGTGTAATGGCGGCTGGTGAGTACACGTTCGGTACTGCGGCTCCAGAAAAGATGACCGTTGTTAAAGGTGCTTTGATTGTAAAGCGTGTTGGTGATGATGACTGGACGACATACCAATCTGGTGAGTCTTTTGACGTTGCGGGTGACTCTTCATTCGACCTACAGGTAAAAGAAGCGACTGCTTACCTATGTGAGTACTTGTAATCAGGTCTAAATTTGTTCAATCAGGCATCGTTTGTCTCTGATTTAATAGAAAAAAACCACGCTCTAGGAGCGTGGTTAAATAAGTGATAGTAACCGGCAGTGGATAGTGTCACTTGTTTTTGTAGTCATCAAATGGATGACCAAATCGTTGTTCGTTGCAAAATCTCTTCAATCTTCAATCTTCAATCTTCAAAGCTCAAAGCTCAAAGCTCAAAGCCAAGACATCAGTAAGTCTCAAACACACCGTTGTTGTAGTCTTGAATTGTCTGTTCAATCTCTTCCATCGAGTTCATGACAAACGGACCATAGTGCACGACAGGTTCATTAATCGGCTGACCAGAAAAAATCAGTACACCTGAATCTTCTAGGCTTTCTAAAGACAACAATTCAGCTTTGGTGAGCAGGGCAAGTTGACTTTGGTTGATGACTTTGTCGCCGATCTTAATACTGCCTCGGTACACATAAGTCATGGCATTGTGATTAACATTAGTCCCTAACGTGACTTTTTGCCCAGAATGAGAGCGCCAATCCGCAACGCTTAATGGCACACCTGTTTTCTGTAATGGACCCTGCGCTCGTAAAGCCTCTGAATCCTTGTCAGTTTGGTTGTGCAGTTCAAACCCTCCGGCAATCACTCTTAACAAACCACTTTGTTCACTTTGATGCTCCGCGATGCTTTCACTTTGGAAATCGTGATACTGAGCTGGCTGCATTTTGTGTGTCGCAGGTTGGTTTATCCAAATCTGAAAACCATGCAGCGCACCTTCTTCCATCATTGGCATTTCGCTGTGAATGACACCACGGCCTGCGGCCATCCATTGAGCGCCACCGCTGCGTAGCTCTCCAACATTCCCCATATGGTCTTTGTGTTGGAAGTGACCTTGGAGCATGTAAGTGAGCGTTTCTATCCCACGGTGAGGATGTGGAGGAAAGCCGCCAACATAGTCTTTGCTTTCATCCGACTTCAGTTCATCAATCATTAAAAATGGAGAGAAACGTGCGTTATTAAAACCTGCGAGTCGTTGGATTTTGACGCCATCACCATCTGAGGTGGCATGTGCTGTAATCACATGATCTACTGCTCTTACATTCGTCATTTTGAAACCCTCATAAACTTGAATAGCTGTAGTTTATGTAATTTGATTTAAAAAGAAGATGGCACAGCGTTGAGTGACTTATTCGAAAATCTTGAACAGGTAACAATATGAAATTATGTCTATACTCAATAGAGAGTATATCGCCAAGGAGGCCGCTATGGCAGTTCAGCAAAAACATGGCGAAAGGCATGGTCGGATAGGTTTTGATAACGACTTTACAACGGAGCAAAGCCAGCGCTTTACAGAGGTTGCAAACAGCGCAGTTAAACGCCGCGTGAAAAAACGTGAGATAGAAGCGCCGTTTATTCAGTCAGCTAAGCAAGCCGCTTTTAAAACCGTGGTGAGGCGACCTAAAGGAAATAACCCAAACCGAACACGTCAAGTCATATGGATTATTATGATCGGGTTAGTGAGTCTTTGGCTTATGTACCTTGCAGGTTAGCAGCGCCGCTCCGTTATAGGAATGGCTAGCGTTGGCGCGTTTTTAATAGCGTAACATTGTTCCCTTCGATCTTCGCTTCAAAGCAATCTTCAAGTTCAGATGAATCCGGTGCTGAGCTAACAAGGCTCGTTGGTAGTTCTTCTATCAGGGTCGATACTGGGTTGTCGTGATAATAAGCATATCGGTTTTTTCCTGAATGCTTGGCAACATACATCGCTTTATCAGCACATCTCGTCAGCTCATGTAATTCTTGGGCATCTTGCGGATACAAAGCAACCCCAACACTTAACGTCAATTCCTTGATTCTCTCGTTTGTTTGGCAGCCGCTTTCGAACAGCCCGCAGATCCTATCTAGAATGCCGTCTAGATCTTTACGAGTTGGCACATCGTAGAGCATCAGAACAAACTCGTCTCCAGCAAAGCGCGCGATGGAATAATCGTATTCATGGCTTTTTCTGTCTCTGGTTCGAATGTTGTTGCTCAAGCGATTGGCAAAATGCTGTAAGACACTGTCTCCCACATCGTGCCCGTAGCTGTCGTTAATGCCTTTAAAGTCATCTATATCCAAAAAGACCAATGCCGTAAGTGATCGCTCACTATCCACGGTGGCTAGTTTTTCTGTCGCCCAGCGTTCAAAGCTCCAACGGTTTGCCAAGCCGGTTAACTGATCTCTGTAAGCGAGATCTTCAATGCCTTCTTTATACAGGCGTTGAATATAACTGACGGCTTTTGTGTAGTAATAGGCGGATGTGTGGCACACCAAGCTCATGGTAAATAAGCTAAGGAAAAATCTGTGTGTGCTGTTAAATGGTAAAGAAAAATTGTTGGGCATTGCTGTAATTAAGGTGCTGATAAACAAACAAAATGAGGTGCTAAAGATGATTCCAATTCTGAAGTCATTGATAAAAATCACCGCCGCCAGAATAGGGTAGAGCCAAAGAATTCGGTCAGGAATGGCGTGACTGTACAAAAATAGGATGACCCCTTGAACCAGTAAAACACCGCTCAGGATCAATTCGGAATATTCAGGGTTAATGACTTTTCTTACGTAAAATGCATTGGAGATAGCGATCAGTGCAAAACACAATTCGAAAACCGACAGTGTGTAATGTTGGCCTTGGAAGTAAGCCCAAGTGTAGAAAATGAATAACGCAGCGGCAGTCAGTGAAAAGGAGTGGACAATTTTTTGCTTGCGGGTGGATCGTATGTCCGCCATTTCTTCTAGGTGCCTGCCGACGAGCCTTTTCATGTGATCTGTGCCAAAGTTTTTGATAATGGTGTTAATAGTAGATTAAATAACAAGCTATGCAGAGGCTTAGATGTCTATTTAGTGTGACTACTATCAAGGTTTCATATGAAAGGCTGTTCAATCAATTCCAAATAGTGATGTATATCACCGATGGTGCTGGTCATCTCTAGAAGATTAGATTTAAGCATCAAACTTGTAACCGTTGTTTGATGTTTATCTACTTGCTTTCCAGAGAGTTACTCCACATAGTTTGTAAACGACCAAAATTAAGAAAGGCTCATTATGTTAATTACCTTTAGTTGTAAAGCTCATGCTAGTGTCACGATGTTTGGTGAAGTCGGCCTCCAGTTCATCAAGATGCTTGGGCATAGCGGCTCCATCCCAGGTGCTATGGATGCTTCAGAGGTTCCTCAAGCTCTGGATAATCTACGTGCTGCTATTGCAGCAGAGCAGAGCAAGTCCGTAGAGCATGAAAATACTGATGACGACAATGAAGAAGAGGTGGTTGAAGCGCCTGTTAATATCGGTAGTCGAGCGTTCCCACTGGTTGAATTATTAAAAGCTGCCATCAAAGATGAATGTGAAGTAATGTGGGAAGACGGTAGCGGCAAGCGACTGTAGTACGATTCACGCGAAACGTAACAAGCCTATTGAATCTATTTTAATCAGAATGAATGCTGAACCAGTATCGGACACACCATGACCATGGAGTTTTATGGTGATGAACCGATACTGGTGTTTTTTTAGTGAAGTAATCCACTCGTTTCTGTTTATTTACAAGGTTCGTCAGCCCTGAAATGAGTGACTTTTGTTATCGTAATATCAATCCATAACAGACCGTAAACAAAGTGATGCTGTTCACGCTTTCTTGACTCCCAATTCTGAACTAAGAATTTTTCCTAGTTATTCTAAGACCCTCTCTCATGCGGTCGATTTTTAGACTCCTTATTATTTCACGGTCAACTAACAAACAATGTATGGCCGCAATTATGCCGTGCAGACCTCACAAAAAATAAGAGAGTTCACAATGTTAAAGTTCCTAGATCAGGTTCGAAAACCGACGCTGGATCTTCCGGTCGAAACTAGAAGAAAAATGTGGTTTAAACCATTCCTACAATCTTACCTCGTCGTGTTCATTGGTTATCTAACCATGTATTTGATCCGTAAGAACTTCAATGTCGCGCAAAACGACATGATTTCTACTTATGGATTATCGATGACGGATCTAGGTCTTATCGGTCTGGGTTTCTCTATCACTTACGGTATCGGTAAAACCGTCGTTTCCTATTATGCCGATGGTAAAAACACCAAGCAGTTCCTGCCATTCATGCTTGTCCTTTCTGGTATTGCCATGTTGGGCTTCAGCTTCAGTATGGGCGGCGGCAGCGCTAGCTTATTCTTGATGGTTGCCTTCTATGCGTTGAGTGGTTTCTTCCAAAGTACCGGCGGTCCTTCAAGCTACTCGACCATCACTAAATGGACGCCTCGTAACAAGCGTGGTTCTTATTTAGGCCTTTGGAATATGTCGCACAACGTGGGTGGCGCAGGTGCCGCTGGTGTTGCTCTGTTCGGTGCTAACTACCTTTTTGATGGCAACGTGATCGGTATGTTCGTGTTCCCATCAATCATTGCGATTGTGGTTGGCTTTATTGGTATGCGCTTTGGTAATGACTCTCCAGAAGCCTATGGTCTAGGTACGGTTGAAGAGTTGTTTGATGAAGAAGTCAGCGAAGAAGATACGGCTGCTGAAGAAAATCAAATGACTAAGAAAGAGATCTTTGTTGAATACATCCTGAAAAACAAAGTGATCTGGTTGCTCTGCTTCGCGAATATCTTCTTATACATTGTTCGTATCGGTATCGATCAATGGTCTACCGTTTATGCGTATCAAGAGCTAGGTCTATCAAAAGAAACCGCGATTTCAGGCTTCACTCTGTTTGAGGTTGGTGCACTGGTCGGTACGTTAATGTGGGGTTATCTGTCAGACCTTGCGAACGGACGCCGTGCTTTGGTTGCTTGTGTATCGCTTGGCCTGATTATCGTTTCGCTAGAGTTCTACCAGCATGCAACCAGTGAGTTCATGTACCTAGCATCACTGTTTGTGCTTGGTTTCCTAGTATTTGGTCCTCAGTTGCTGATTGGTGTTGCTGCAGTAGGTTTCGTGCCTAAGAAAGCAATCAGCGTTGCGGATGGCGTGAAAGGTACATTTGCTTACTTAATTGGTGACAGCTTTGCCAAACTTGGCCTAGGTATGATTGCAGACGGCACACCTATTTTTGGCTTAACGGGTTGGAAAGGCACGTTCGCAGCGCTTGATACGTCAGCTGCCATTTGTATCGTGTTACTGCTATTCGTTGCGGTTGCGGAAGAGAAGAAGATTCGCCACGCTAAGAAAATACACTTAGCGTCTCAAAACGCGTAGCGAGTCTCACGTGCTTTATTGGTTTAAAGCACGTGAGATCATACCAATCGTTAGTTCGATTCAGTATCATCTCTATTAATAAACTTAATTTTAGATAGCTCCTGTTGGGGCTATTTTTCTTTCTTACTCTTAATTTTGGTTAATATCATGATTAATGTTGCGCTTGTTGATGACCACGTCATTGTTCGATCTGGCTTTGCTCAATTACTCAGTCTTGAAGCTGATATTACGGTCGTGGGGGAATTCAACTCTGCGGCAGAAGCGCGCCTAGGATTGCCAAGTTGTCACCCTGATGTCGTGATCTTAGATATCTCAATGCAAGACGAAAGTGGCCTGAGCTTATTGGAAGAGATTCCATCAGGCATTGCCAGTATCATGCTGAGCGTACATGACTCTCCGGCGATGGTTGAGAAGTCATTAGAGTTAGGAGCCAAAGGTTATCTCAGCAAGCGCTGTAACCCTGATGAGTTAATCCAAGCCGTACACACGAGCGCAAATGGTGGCTGTTATCTCACGCCCGATATCGCCATAAAGCTTGCGACGCCCATGAAGAATAAAGCCTCTTTAAATCAGCTCACCCGCAGAGAAAGCGAAGTGTGTCAGTTATTGGCGACAGGGCTCGATGTAAAATCTATTGCCGTAGAGCTAGGGGTTAGCCATAAAACGGTGCATGTACACCGTGCCAATGCGATGGACAAACTCAATGTTAAGAATAATGTCGAGTTAGCTAAATTGTTTACACAAGACCAGTATTAATGCGTTCTTACCTAGCCACCTCCCTGTGTGGGGTTTTTATGGCTGGTTGTGCATGGTTCTGTTTGTGGGTTATTGCCTTCTATTTTATTAATGACCCTGAGTTAGCCATTCTGCTTTTCCCGTTTTCACTTCGATTGGGAATGACGCTGCACACTCGTACCCACTATTGGCCTGCTATCTATATTGCCGAGTGGGGGCTTGCGATCGCTTTAGCTCTGCTACTTGATGAACCTCAATGGCTGACGATACTCATCGCCAGTGGATTGAGTATTCCTGCTACGCTAATTGCCAAGCGTTATTATTCTGGTGACCAGAATCGTCACTTGTTAGTGATGGCGAGCTTAATCATGGTCACAGCATTCATTAACGTTGCCGTGGTGGGTTCTCATGTTCCGGCTGTTTACATGGTGTGGTTGGTGAGTATCACTGGCGGATTGATGCTGGTGCCGATGTGTTATCTAGTCTGGAACTATCTATTCCAAAACAAGTGGTCACCACTGGGCTCTTACTTAATCCATAATGTTGTAGAGTTCAAAATCCGTCACATCGCTTTATATAGCGTCTTGTTGGTCGCCAGTATTTTGATACAAACCAGTTTGCCTGATGAGCTAAGGCGCTTTGCCCCATTCTGTATGGCGATCCCTATTATCTTGCTGGCCGTTCGTTACGGATGGCAAGGCGCTCTGCTTGCAACAATGCTAAATAGTGTCGCGCTGATTGCTGCTCATAGTGGAACGTCCAAACTCGAAATTACCGATTTGCTCTTGTCTCTATCTGCTCAAACCATCACTGGTATATTGCTTGGTTTAGCGGTTCAAAAGCAGAAAGATCTCAACTCGAAATTACGCAGTGAGCTTTCCAGAAATCAAAACCTTTCACGTCAGTTAGTTACCGCTGAAGAGTCAGTTCGTCGTGATATTGCGCGTGAGTTGCATGATGAAATCGGCCAAAACATCACGGCAATTCGTACTCAGGCAAGCATTATTAAACGCGTCGACGCGGCTGAGATGAGCGTTCGCTGTGCGGGTATCATTGAATCATTATCTTTGAATGTTTATGACACCACCAAACGTCTACTTACAAAACTAAGACCTAAGATGTTGGACGATCTGGACTTAAAAGATTCCGTGGAACAGCTTATTCGAGAGATGGAGTTCTCGGATCACGGCGTTGATATCCAGTTAAATTGGCAAGGAGATTACTCGTGTTTGAGTGACACGCTTAAGGTCACTATCTTCAGGCTGTGCCAAGAGTCTCTAAATAATGCCTCTAAATACGCCAACGCGAGCGAGATCAGAATTGAACTGATTTTAGGTGACCAGGCTTACCTTCAGATCACAGATAATGGCATTGGTTTTACAGCGCAAGATCTTCTCAAAGGAATGGGTGTTCGTGGTATGCAAGAGCGTGTTCAGGCGCTCGGCGGCAAGATGACAATCAACGCTAATGGCTCATCTTCGGGTACCAATATCAGCGTTACATTACCTAAAGTGTGAGAACGAATATGTTTGGATTTCTGCGCTCAACAACGTCAGAGAGTGATGCTCTAACTGATGATGAGGTCAATCAGAGTTATCGCTATTGGCGCCTTCACATCATGATAGGAATGTATGTCGGCTATGCGGGTTTTTACTTCACTCGTAAAACCTTTAATTACGCCGCGCCTGCAATGATCACCGATCTAGGTTTGGACAAAGGCGATATCGGCTTAATTGGCACGCTCTTTTATCTTTCTTATGGCTTATCGAAATTTATCTCAGGTACGATATCGGATCGGTCGAACCCTCGTTACTTCATGGGGCTTGGCCTAATCGCGACTGGTCTGATAAACATCGCGTTTGGCTTTTCGAGTTCGTTAGCGGCTTTTATCTCGCTTTGGGTGCTTAATGCATGGTTCCAAGGTTGGGGCTGGCCATCGTGTTCTAAGTTATTGACGACTTGGTATTCTCGCTCCGAAAGAGGCTTTCGCTGGGCTATATGGAATACAGCACACAACGTTGGTGGGGCGCTCATTCCTATTCTCGTGGGTTATCTAACGCTGCAATTCAGTTGGCGAGTTGGGTTTATCTGGCCAGGTGTGATTGGTGTATTTATCGGTCTTATCGTTTGCTGGCGCTTACGTGACAAGCCCACCACCATGGGACTCCCGACGGTAGGGAAGTGGCGCAGTGACCATCTAGAGTTGGCGCAAGAGAACCATGGACAAGGGTTAAGCTATCGAGAAATATTGAAAACCTATGTGTTCAGCAATAAGTACATTTGGTTGCTCGCCTTTAGCTATGTGCTGGTTTACATCGTAAGAACGGCGGTTAACGACTGGGGTAACTTATACTTAACCGAAGAACACAATTACAGTTTGATAAACGCCAACGCTGCCTTGTCTCTGTTTGAGATTGGCGGTTTCGTTGGTTCACTTGTTGCTGGGTGGGGCTCGGATAGGCTGTTTGGTGGCAACCGCGGTCCAATGAATATTTTGTTTGCCATCGGCATATTTCTTTCAGTTTCTGCATTGTGGTTGATGCCTTTAACCAATTTTGTGTTTCAAGCGGCTGGGCTGTTTTGTGTCGGCTTTTTTGTTTTTGGTCCTCAAATGCTTATTGGCATGGCGGCGGCCGAGTGCTCGCATAAAGACTCTGCCGGGGCGGCAACCGGCTTTGTGGGCTTGTTTGCTTACATGGGTGCAGCTCTCTCTGGTTACCCATTAGCGCTCGTTCTAGAAACTTATGGCTGGAGTGGGTTCTTCATTACCATCTCGACTTGTGCTGCGGTCATCGGGTTACTGCTACTGCCTTTCCTACAAGCTCAATCACCTCAGAAAAGTGCAGAGGTTCGCTCTGGCTTTTAAGGGGCTTCTTCGTCAATAAGATAGCTGCTAATAGTCCTCTGGTTATTGTGCAGCTATCCTATCTTCAGCGTTTTTTATACGTAGCATTCAAATGTGACTCTTTTCACGCTTTTCATCGATCTCACCTGTTTCTAAGAATTTTTCCTATTGCGTCTAAGACCTCATCTCATGTGGGTTCTAGCTGCTCTCTGTAGTCTTTCTAATTATTTACGTTATTAGAAATCAGCTCTCTGAATTGTGTTCAAAGGGCTCACTACGGAAAACGCCATGTCACTCAGCCACTTCTCAGAACACTCATTTTTCCCAATGGAAAACACCATCCAAAATTATGCATGGGGGAGCATTTCTTCGATACGTGAACTGTTTGGCTTTGAGAATGAGTCACAAGAGCCGCAAGCGGAAGTTTGGATGGGAGCGCATCCGAAGGGTTGCTCAATGGTTAAGCTGGACCAACATTTGGTGCCTCTATCTGAATTGATTAACAAGAATAAACCCGCTTATCTATCAAGCGATATTGCGCAGGAGTTCGGTGAGCTACCGTTCTTGTTTAAGATCTTGGCTGCAGAAAAAGCGTTGTCTGTTCAGGTTCACCCAAACAAGCACCAAGCTGAAATTAGCTTTGCTAGAGAAGAGCAAGCAAGAATCCCCCTAAACGTAGGGCACCGTAATTACAAAGACTCTAACCACAAACCTGAATTGGTTTACGCGATCACTGAATACCAAGCGATGAATGGCTTTCGAGAGTTCGAGGAAATATTAGGTCTGTTCAAAAAGTTGGATTCGAGCGAACTGGCTGGTTTGGTTGAAGAGTTTGGTAACAATCTTGATTCTCTAGGCTTAGAAGTATTTTTCCGTGATCTGTTAACTCTAGATGACCAACGTAAACACCGTGCATTAGAGCAACTTCTGACTTACGCAGCATCTCATCAAGACCAAGCTGAGTTTGCTTTGGTTACTGAGCTTAGCCACCAGTACACGAACGATATCGGACTATTTTGTGTTCTGCTGCTTAACTTGATCACACTGAAGCCAGGTGAAGCTATGTATTTGAATGCGAACACTCCGCATGCTTACATTAAGGGAACCGGGCTTGAGATTATGGCAAATTCAGACAACGTGCTCCGAGCCGGTTTAACGCCAAAACACATTGATGTCGCTGAGTTAGTCGCCTGCACAAAATTCACGCCAATTCCGTTCGAACGCTTGTTGTTAGCACCTTCAAAGTTAGGTCAATGTGATCGCTATGATATCCCAGTTAGTGACTTTGATTTCAATATTTTTCATCGCCCAAAGCAAGAAGAAGTCATCACAAGCGGTGCTGAAATTTTAATGGCGATAGATGATGATTTAACGTTAATGAGTCAGAAAGGTGAACACCTAACACTCACCAAAGGGCAATCGGTATTTATCCCAGCTTATATTGGTCATTATGTACTGAGCAGTAATGGGCGAGTGGCTAGGGCGTTTAATTAGAGATGGTGTTTGTGGTATAGATTGAGCTCCATCCCCACAAAATCATCATCTCCTTCATCAACAACGTGATAGCCAAGCGATTGATAAAAGTTAATAGCACGAGCATTACTTTTAAAACTCGATAGAGTGACTTGACTAAGTTGCTCTGCCATAGCTTTTTTATGTATGAGAGTCATGACTTGCTTGCCAAGCGAACGACCTTGGTACTGGGGGGAAATGATCAGCAAATGAATATGGTATGCGTTGTCATAAGGTTTAAAGCAGGCGAGCCCCACTCTTTTATTTTCGCGATATACCCAATGAAACCAAGATGGATGGTATTCGTTTAAAAGTCGTTGACGTTGAAAGTCGTCATCCCAGCCGAAAACGCTATCTACGTGTATGAAGATACCTTGTTTAACACACGCAAACAGTTCATCGAATTCAGAATTTGAAGCGAGTTGGAGTTGTATGTTCTCTTCTTTCATTGCCACTTTTACCGCTTCCTTATCAAACGCCTTTGAATAAGCAAACAGTAACATAATTGAAGAAGCCGAATTAGCTTAGATTTGCGAAGTGATGAAACCAAAAAGCCATGCGTGATGCATGGCTAAGAATAAAGTCTTGGATTGATTTTTCTATACGATCTTAAGCGCGTGATGGCGCGTGAGCTGTTTGTGTAGCGAGTCTTTGAGCTCCATGCGTTCTACTTTGAGGTTGTGCATGCTGTCGTCATCGATAGGGCTGCCAGAGATTTCTAGCTGACGGATGTCGTAGTCGAGTTGGTGGTATTTCTGCATGTCTGCTTTGAATTTTTCGTCGTCGTGGTTGAGCTGAACAATGTCTAATTTAAGATCTGGGAAATCTAAGATAAAGGCATGGTTTTCATTGAGCATTGGCACTTCCTCTCTAGTCGAATTATTAACAGTATAGAAGTAATTTTTCGAAAGAAATGTGGTTCAAAACACAAAGCCGTAAAGCGATCAAAAAAGGGCGTAAACTCGTAGGATTATCCTCGAACTTGCGCCCTTTTGTATGTATATAGCTAACTATTTATAGTTATATGTTTAGAACTATAAGAGTTTAAAGCAGAAAGTTTACTTTGCTTTCTTACCAGAGCGTTGCTGCTCTTTGTGTGCAAGCTTCTCTTTTTTGCGTTGCTCGATAAGGTGAGCAGCTTCGCCGCCTACGTGGGTTTCGCCACGAGCATTCGACAGTTGAACTTGCTTTTCACGTTCACGGAAACGGGCTTTCTGCTCGTCGCTGTGCTTATCAATACACTTAGGGCAGCTTACGCCTTTCTCGAAGTGTTTAGAGGCTTTGTCTTCGTCAGTGATTGGCAGGCGACACGCGTTACACACATCGTAACCGCTCTTTTCTAGCTGGTGGTTTACTGCAACACGACCATCAAATACGTAGCAGTCGCCTTCCCACATGCTCTCTTCTTCTGGTACTTCCTCTAGGTACTTAAGAATGCCGCCTTCAAGGTGGTAAACCTCATCAAAGCCTTGCTCTTTCATGTAGGCTGTTGATTTTTCGCAACGAATACCGCCAGTACAGAACATCGCGACTTTCTTGTGTTTCTTAGGATCAAGGTTGTCTTCAACGTACTGAGGGAACTCACGGAAGGTTTCTGTGTTTGGGTTTACGGCATTTTTGAAGGTGCCGATGTCCACTTCGTAGTCGTTACGAGTATCAACCAGAATCACATCAGGATCAGAGATCAATGCGTTCCACTCGTTTGGTTTCACGTAAGTGCCAACAACATGGCGTGGGTCGATGCCCTCAATGCCCATGGTTACGATCTCTTTCTTAAGCTTAACCTTGGTGCGGTTGAATGGTTGTTCTTCGTTGAACGACTCTTTGTAAACAACATCAGCCAAACGAGAATCTTGTTTGAACCATTGAAGAAGAGCGTCGATAGATTCGCGCTTACCTGCAACGGTGCCGTTGATACCTTCACTCGCAAGTAGCAAAGTACCGCGGATTTGGTTGGCTTCTAACACGTCAGTGAGTGGCTGGCGAATTTCTTGGTAATCATCAAGTGCTACGAATTTATACAGAGCACATACAACATATTGAGACATGGTTTTTCCTTTCTGCGAGCTGGAACGTAAATCCAGAGCGGTTGCCTTTTATGATACATACTGAGTTTGATTTACTCAGGTTTGCCCATATTGGCTTATTAAAATCCGCCGCAGTATAACCAAGCCAAGGAAGGACAAAAACCAACCAAAAGTAGGGCTATTTAGCATTGTTATTAGTGTGGCTTTTGGACTAAGAAATGCAATGAAACCGTTTTATCTGGTTCGAATTACAACACGTATTCCCAAACCAAAAAGGCCCTGCTGTAAAAATACATCAGGGCCTTGGTATTGAATCTGTCTGACTTAATCAGCGATTACGCTTGGTTAAGTACTTCCGCTAAGCGTTTCACCGCTTCTGTTAATTCTTCTGGGTTGGCGTTAGTGAAGTTTAAGCGCAGTGCGGCTTTTGCTTCATCGGCCTTTGGATAAAATACTGGGCTTGGTACAACCGCCACACCATTCGATAGCAAAGTCTTAGCTAATTCGAAGGTATCGCACTCTGGGATTTCTACCCAAATGAACATCCCGCCATCTACGGCTTTTAACACGCAATCTGCAGGCAGTTGTTTTTTTAGCTCTGAGAACAACACTTCATAACGAGACTTGTACAGTGTGCGAATGTTTTCCATATGTACGTTGAAGTCTTCATGTTTTAGAAGACCGACAAGCAGCGCTTGCATGGGTACACTTGAGTGCAAGTCAGCGCCTTGTTTCACTTTGATCAGTGGCTCAAGGTAGCTGCGTTTGCCTGTTACCGCGCCAATACGTAGGCCTGGCGATGCAATCTTAGAGAATGAACGAAGAACGATAGAGTTATCAGGGCAGAACGAAGAAACCAATGGCAGTTCCGTACCAGTGAAACGTAGCTCACGGTATGGAGCATCTTCAATGAAGGCTACGTTGTATTTGATACACAGCTCAGCCACTTTTTGACGAGTTTCTGTTGCCCAGCACACGCCGGTTGGGTTGTGGAAATCAGGCACGGCATAGAACATTTTTGGCGCTTGCTCGGCAAAGCACGTTTCCAGTTCATCTAGGTTCGGGCCAAATTCAGTTTGAGACACGGTAGCGATGTTTGCTTGAACTAGGCCAAACACCTGCATCGCACCTAGGTAGCTTGGCGCTTCCATCACAACCACATCACCCGGGTCAACATACGCACGCGCAATCAAATCCAAACCTTGCTGAGAACCTGTACAGATCATGGCCGTGTGTGACTCTGGCAATTGGTAGCTTTGTGTTAGGTGATCAAGCAACGGGCCGTAACCGGCAGTAGAACCGTATTGGAAAACTTCAGGCATGTTCGCTAGGTTTTCTAGCGTTGGCTTCATTAAATCGATAGGGAATGTTTTCTCGTCCGGTAAACCACCGGCCAATGAGATGACATTTGGATCACTTGCGGCTGCGAGGATCTCCCGAATGTATGAAGATTGAATCTGTTGTAATGACTGTGCGATTTCCATGTGTTGTGTCTCGTCGTTTATCGTTTTTATTCTATCGCTTGATATTACACGGCAATTGTAAAAACTAGCGTGTCCGTTTATGCTCTTAAACATGTCCATTTATGCTATTTAAACGATGTCACGTCAACACATATCGCGAATCAATGATGTCCTGTTCCATATTCACCAAGACATCAGTCAGCCTTTGTCTGCCAAAGAGTTATCTGAGATAGCGGCCTATTCAGAACAGCACTTTCATCGCACCTTCAAAAGTGTGGTCGGGGAATCGTTGCATCAATACATCCGACGAACTCGAATGGAGTATGCAGCCAACCAATTGATGTTTGATACCAGTTCGTCAGTGGTCGAGATCGCCCATAAATGTGGCTTTAGCTCGGTGTCTTCGTTTAGTCGAGCATTTAAAGCGACCTTTAATATGTCTCCGGGCGAGTGGCGTAAACACGATTTACAAGTAGCAGAAAAACCCTATTTGAAAGATCCCGAAGTGGCGGCGGGCTATTTGAATGTGGCGCAGCGAGTATTGCCCGAACCCAAGATCGTTGAAGTGCCTGAACGCATGGCGGCCTATGTTCGACATACGGGTTATAACCGCTCTATTCGCAATGCGTGGTTGATATTGAAAGCGTGGGCGAATTCCGAACAGCGTGATTTTTCGAGCCAATTTGGTTTGCATCACTCAAACCCTGCTTGGGTTGAAATGGATCAGTGTCGTTATGTCGCGTGTATCGCGATTGATGAGCCGATTAAGTATCGCAGTGTCGTGAACCAGATGGTGATTCCCGGTGGTTTGCATGCCGTGTTTCGACTGAATGGTCGCTATGGTGAGCTGCTACCACAGATCAGTATGGTGTTAGAAAAGTGGCTACCCACATCTGGTTTCAAACAGCGCTCGACTCCCGCGTATGTGCATTATCATCAGAATCATTTTCTCAACACCGATGAAGTGTTCGAACTCGATTTCTACCTTCCCGTGAGCTTTTACTAATCGATGGTTGTGCTGTTTTGTTGAACCAGACTTTGATCTTTTGTTGAGACAAATTAGCACAACCAATAGCAGCTAACGATTTTATGCAGTTGGCCTAAGATAAAGATGCTTTGTTGATAATCTACTCTAAGTAAATGATGACAACGTACGGATTAAACGATAGCATTTCGTTCTAATTGCAAATAGTTCTTAATATCACCCGATAGAATATGACCATTACCCACAAAGATTATCTGAAAATCGCTTTCCCTTTCATCATCTCAACGGTGACACAACCTCTGTTAGGTGCTGTGGATACCGCTGTTATTGGCCAACTTGGTATTGCTGAATTGATTGGTGGCGTAGCGATCGGCACCATCATTATGAACACCATGTATTGGTTGTTTGGTTTTTTCCGTGTCAGTACCACGGGCCAAAGTGCGATGGCACTGGGTAAGGGAAACCGCACTGATTTGGCGGGTAGCTTGATGCGTCCGTTTGTGCTGTCTGGTTTAGTGGGTTTGATCTTTATCTTGATACAACCACTCATCTGGCAAGGCGCAATGTGGGTGATAGAGCCTGAAGCCAATGTAGCCGAGCACGCGCATATCTACTTCAGTATTTTGATTTATGGCGCGCCTTTCGTGTTGCTTAACTACACCATTATTGGTTGGTTAATGGGACAGGCGAAAGCCAAAGACGTTCTTTATACACAAGTGTTTGGTAATGTGTTGAACATTGTCTTGGATGCGGTGTTTGTACTTTATTTCGATTTGGGTGTCGCAGGTGTGGCTTACGCAAGTTTGATTGCACAAGTTACCACCTTTGCGATTGGTGTGACCTTGGTGATGAAGACCAGCAATATTTCGATCTCTGAGTTCTTGCAAGGCTCGAAGATGACCAAGAAAGACCTATCGACAATCATCTCTTCGAATACCGATCTATTGCTTCGCACCATTTGTATCTTGGTGTTCTTCAACATGATGGCGCGTACTGGCTCTAAACTGGGTACCGATGTTCTAGCGGCTAACGCGATCTTGATGCAGGTGACCTTCATTGTCAGCTATATGTTTGATGGTATTGCCAACGCATCGAGTGTGTTTGCAGGTAAGGCGGTAGGACAGAAGAACCCTTCAATGCTTGATCGTGTTTTAAGGCTTAACTTCCAATGGACGGCAGGTTTCATTGCTGCGCTGACGCTTTTAACCCTGATATTCAAAGACATGATTGTTTTCTTGTTTACCGATATTCCAGCGCTGGTCACGCTGTACCAAGAGATGGCCCCGTGGCTGATTGTGTTCCCGCTAGTGGCTGGCTTTGGCTTAACGGTTTACGGCATCTTTACCGGAACGGGAACCACGCGTCCGGTTAGAGACTCAAGCATCGTGACTTTGTTGGTATTCTTAGCGGTACAGGCATTCACCGTCGATATTTGGGGTAATCATGGTTTGTGGTTGGCGTTTACTCTGTTCTATCTTGGGCGTATTGCGTTCCTGTATCCGTTCATCGCACAAGTTAAGCAGAAGTGTTACCCAGTCGAAGATACCGCTCATGGTGCCATTAACTAAGTAACCTAATCACCACCTGTAATATTTTATGAAAGCGCTTTACTATTTTTACACGATAAATTTAGTGAGTGCTTTTTTGTATCGGTAAAAATCACCTCGAAGGGTCAACACGCCCTAATGAAAATTGGTCAATCAAACAGCAAATAAAGTGCGATGCAGTTCAATGTTCTCTTTTCATCATGTCGGCTAAATGATAGAGTTGTTATGTTATAACATCTATATGTGAGTATCTGCGTGAACACCCCACTTTTGTCTGTTGACCACCTAACGATCAAAACCTCTTCGAGAACCCTTTTCCAAGATATCCACTTCGATGTTTATGGAGGTGAGCTGTTGGCGATCATGGGACCGTCAGGCATTGGTAAGTCGATGCTTTCACGTGCGATTGCGGGTTTTCTGCCAGAAACGGTCGAGGTTGAAGGTCATATTTCTCTGTCTGGTGAAGCGGTATGTGGTTTGCCTATGTTGCAAAGAACCGCAGCACAACGACCTGCGGTTATCTTCCAAGATGCGCTTCAAGCTTTGAACCCTCTGGTTTCAATAGAAGGTCAACTCTGCCTTGCCTTGACGGGAACTCGCACTAAGCTTAAATCAAAAGAAAAAATTCAAATTACCGAGTTGCTGAATCAACTTGGTTTTCCTAACCCTGAAACCATCTTGCCGTTATATCCGAGCCAAATTTCGGGAGGGCAACGTCAACGGATTTGTATTGCGATTGGCTTGCTGAGTAACGCCGATCTCATCATCGCCGATGAACCAACCAGCGCATTAGATCCGGTGACAGAGCAAGAGATACTTAAGCTGATTCGAGACAATGTTAAACAGCGACAAATCGGTGGCTTGTTGATTACTCATGACCTGCACAGCGCATTGGCGTGTGACAAGTTGTTGGTCATCGATGATGGTGGAGTGGTGGCTTACGGCGCACCAAAACACGCGCTTGAATCAAGCTCTCACGCTTTCTGTTGTTCATTGAGGGACTTAATCGAATGAGCCCGACCTTACCACTAAATTCAGAAGTCTCGCCGTTAATGCCAGTGATAGATTCAGAAACACAAACACCGATCGAGATTAAGTTCGAGAATGTCGGAGTTCATTATTACTCAGTGCCAAGTTGGCTGGGTGGTAAGGCGTTCAAAGCGCTACAGAACATCGACCTCAATGTTGAAGACAAAAGCTTAGCCATTGTTGGCCGTTCTGGTGCCGGAAAATCGACACTGATTGAGCTGTTATTTGGCCTAAAATCACCGACTGTTGGCCGAATCAGCCTATTTGGCCATTCGCTGCCGATTCGCAATAGCAAAACGCAGGCAAGGGTGTGTCGCTTGATCCAGTTGGTACCACAAGAGCCTCATACCAGTCTCAACCCTTACTATACCGTTCGACAGATCTTAGCCGAACCGCTAAGCAACTTAGACGTTTCTGGTAATCATGAAAGCATTATTGAAGAGACGCTATTGGACGTGGGCTTACCTGCCACTTTGTTATCACTGAAACCGAATCAACTTTCTACAGGCCAAGCTCAACGTGTGGCTATCGCTCGGGCTCTTGTCGTTAGACCCGCAGTGTTGGTGGCCGATGAGCCGACTGCCAGCCTTGATCCTGTGAACCGTCAAAGGTTGCTGGATTTACTTAACTCACTGAAAAATAAGCGCGACATGCGAATCGTTTTGGTGACGCATGATCTCGGTGCGGCAAAGGCGCTTTGTGAAGAAATTCTGGTTCTTGACCATGGCGAGATGGTGGAGCATGGACCGACACCTCAAGTGATGAGCACACCTGCTCATCCTGCGACTCAGATGCTGATCGAGTCTCAGCCTCTTTCGAAATCTACTTGTTAAACACAACCTTATTTATTAAAAAAATACAGCGACAGAGAAAAAATAATTATGCGTTTTAATTCAATCAAACTGGCTTGCACGCTTGCGTTGGCTCTGCCTTTGACGGGCTGTTTTGACTCTCAACCAGGGTCTAGCGATGCCGCAGTAAAATCTGAAATTCGAGTTGCGATGATGCAACCACCAAGAACGGGCCTATCGCCACTTTCTGATGACGCGTTCAAACTATCACGTTGGAGCACGGCTGAAACGTTAGTGAACTTGAGCCCAACCTCAGAAGCAGAACCAATGCTAGCGACTGATTGGAAACATCTTGATCCTCTGACTTGGCAGTTCACGATTCGCCAAGGCGTTAAATTCCACGATGGCTCTACATTAACAGCAGAATCCGTAGTGAACTCTTTGCAGAAAGCGCTTGAGGCTGCACCTAAGCCACGCATTCTAGATGGTGTCGATCTCGAAGTGAAAGCGATGGACAACTACCGCGTAGAGATCAAGACCAGCTTTGATGACCCTCTTTTACCAAGCCGTTTATCAAGCCCTCAATTAGCGATTCTTGCAGCAAGTGCTTACCAAGAAGATGGCCGTGTTAGCCCAATGGGTGCTGGTACGGGCCCGTTTGAGTTGACTGAAATTAACGGTACAACCAGCGCGAAGCTAAAACGTTTCGATGGCTACTGGGGTGAAAAAGCGCAAGTTGAATCTGTGATTGCAGAATACGTCCCTAACGGTTTTGCTCGCGCTGCAGCTCTAAGAACAGGTACAGCAGACATCGTTGAAGCAGTACCCGTTTCACAAATCGCGACCATTGATCCGAACCTACTTTACGAAGTGGTAATGCCTCGTACTAATACGCTTTACCTGAACAACAAGTCAGGCGTATTTAGCGATATTGAACTGCGTAAGGTAGCGGCAGCTGCAGTAGACCGTGAGCAGATCGTGAATACTGTTTATGAAAACCACGCGGATATCGCGCAAGGCCTATTAGGTCCTGCACTTGCTTGGGCTGAACCAATTCGACCTGAAGGTCAGGCAGTTGACAAAACGCTAAAAGCGAACGGCGAAAGCATTGTTATTGGTACCTTTACCGACCGTGCAGAGCTTCCAGAAGTGGCAGCGCTACTGAAGCAACAACTTGAAGCGGCTGGTTTCAAGGTTGAGCTGGATATTCGTGAATATGCTCAGATCGAGAACGATGCGCTATCTGGTAAGTTTGACGCGTTTATCCTTTCTCGTGCAACGGTTCTAGATTCGGGTGACCCAGTGGCTTACATGATGAGCGACTTTGGTTGTAAGGGTTCATTCAACCTTGGCCAGTTCTGTTCTCAAGAGGTAGATAAAGCACTGAATCACGCTGACCTACAACCGCTAGGTGCGCTGCGTCACCAAGCGATCATCGAAGCTGAACAAAAAATCCTTAACGATTTCGCGGCTATCCCGCTGCTTCACGAACGTGTGATTCAAGGTGAAAGTGAGCGTGTAAGCAATGTCGTTCGTGACCCAAGTGAACGTCGCTTGGTTGATCAAACGACACAAGTTAACCCGGCAACACAGGCTAACTAAATAAATGTTATCTGCTGAGACTCTGCGTCGAACTCTATTTATCTTGACGCCTTGGCTATCAAGAATCGCCTCACTGATTGTGGTGGTGACTCTTGTTGGTTTGATGCCTGACATTGCAGGCATCGATCCAAGCCAATCTATTCTGCGGGCTAGGGCGGGGCAACAACACCTGCTTACGCCTGAAGCTTTAGCGGCGGTACGCGCTGATCTTCAGCTTGACCGTTCAGCTATTGAGCGCCTGCTCGACTGGGTAGGAAGTGCTTTTTCAGGTGATCTAGGTGAATCATGGATTGATGGTTCCTCGGTTGCATTAAGCATTCAAAAAACAGCATCTACGTCTCTGTTTTTGATGTCTAGCGCATTGGTGATGACTTTCGTACTGTGTGGTGCAGGCCTGCTTGCCACCTTACGCAGTTGGAAGAAGGGCAAGCTGGGGCAGAGCTACAGCAGTTTAAGTACGGTATTAATATCGTTGCCAGAGTACGTAGTGGCCTCGGTATTAATATTGGTGTTCTCTATCTGGTTAGGTTGGCTACCACCGTATGGTTGGCAAGGTTGGCAAGATGTCTGGCTACCGAGTTTAGCGCTCGCACTGCCTGCAAGTGGCTTGTTTAGTCGCCTACTCAGAGACAGTTTACAACGCGTTCTCAATGAACCTTGGGTGATCACTTGGCTCAGTGCCAACGTTCATTCCAATCAAATTATTCGCTTTGCGCTGAAAAGAGCGCTGAGCAGTCTGATCCCGCAAATCGCGATGATCGTGATTGGCTTAACTGGTGGCGCAGTCGCGGTTGAGCTTATCTTCTCGATCCCTGGTATCGGGCGCATGATTCTTGGTGCAGCCAAGGCGCAAGACTTACCAACGCTGCAAGGCGGCTTATTGGTGTTGCTGCTATTTTCAATTGCCGTGAGCAGCATGAGCTTGTTTGTTCAGCAATTGATTCTTGGCCACAGCCTGAAAAGCGGCAAGCTCATCAGTAGCCACTCTTCGTTTCGTTTTACCCAGAACCGCGCAAAGCGTGTCACTGCTTTTGCGATCTTCTCTTTCCTAATTGCTATCGTTGTATGGGCTGCATTCCGAGACCCATACACTAGCCAATTCGCACGCTTGGCATCACCGAGTTGGCAAGCACCTTTGGGCGCAGATGGCATTGGTCGAGACCTACTGGCGAGAATTGGTTCTGGTATGATTGCGACCTTCCAAGCCGGCATATTGGCAACGTTCTTGAGCTTGGTGACGGGCATCATCATGGGTTTCAACACCCGCTTTAGCCAAGGCCTTATCGAGATCACTAAGGGTATCCCATACATCATTGCAGGCTTGCTTGTTGCAGGCTTAACGGGGATGAATCCGAACAGCGCATTAATCGCGATTGTATTGGTGTCGTGGGCGCCGCTAGCTGCACACTGCTCAAGCTTGATCGTAGAAGCCAAGGCTCAACCTTATACACACCTCGCGCCACTATGGGGCACCAGTAAGCTTAGAATCTTCCGTTTCTACTTGCTTCCGTATGTGTTGCCACCGTTGTTAAGACACGCGATGTTGAGGCTACCGGTTATCACTCTAAGTCTGACCTCGCTGAGCTTCATCGGATTAGGGGCAAAGCCACCAACACCTGAATGGGGTTTGATGATCGCAGAGAACCTTCCATACATTGAGCGCGCGCCATTAGCAGTCATGGGGCCAATTGTTGGGCTGATCTTGTTGGGTGCAGCCATTAACTTGATGTTTGATGACTAACGTAAAGATCCGGTCGCTGAGGTTTCTAAATTGACGATCCGATTGGGTATTCGATTTAGCATTTATGTTGTAACCTTAGCCCTGCTTTTTAGAGACGCTTTTTGATCGGCTCGAAAGTTAAACAGGCCCTAGTTAAGTGTAAAGGATTCAACATGTATCTCGTTTTGTATTGCCACAATATTGGTATGACCGACTTTTCTTTCTTTGAGACGGAAGATTTCGATAAGGAAGATGGCTATATCGTGCGAGGCAAATGGCCGAACGAGAAAGCGTTCCGTGATTACTTAACCAAAGAGTTTGGGGATATGAGCGAGTTCCAAGTGATTGACCTAATCGCCAAAGGTGCAGAGGCAGAACACTACTCGCCAGAAGAGTTGATGCGCTTAGCTCAATAACATAAGGCTCTGTAGCTCTCGCTTAATAGCATTTATTTCAATAATATATTTCAGCCGAATAAAGAAATGGCAGCCTGATTGGGCTGCCATTTTTCGTTTTAAACTAGAGCACATTGCTCGCAGTATGAGTGAAGCTACTGCGCCACTTCGTCCACCAAGTACAAGATTGATTGATACGGAATGCCACTGTAGTGCGACAAACCGATCTCACAGGTTCGGCTGTTACTGAAACCACGAGTACAGTTGCTCGGTACTTGTTCTTTAAGTGGGTGGACTGCCGCTTCATTTAGTTCTGGCGTAGTGAAGCCTTTGTCACCCGCCCAGCCACAACATTGAATATGCTCTGGAACAATCACTTCTTCGGTACAGGCTTTAGCGAGGTTTAGCATCGCACTTTCTAAGCCCATTCGGCGAGAGCTACAAGTGACATGCAGCATTACGGTTTCTTTCAGTGGCTCAAGCGTCAGGTGCTCTAGCAAGTATTGATTCACAAACCCTGTCGGCTCTAGCACCTCTAATGGCTTGGTGAACTGCTCAATACTGCGTTTGGCGCACGGACTGGTGTCCATCAGTACCGGGTATTCACCCTGACGACTGGCTTGCCATAGCACTTCTTCCAACTGCTGAGCCTTCGACTGTGCTAAGTCGGTCATTCCTTTGCTGTCGTAAGGCATACCACAGCATTGGTCATCTAGCTTCTTCGGTAGAATTACCTCGAATCCTGCCTTGTTGAGCAAAGACATGGTCACTTCAGTAAGAGGACGTTGGTCGCCCGCATCACTTTGTTGCCCCATGGTTCGACTGGCACACGAAGGGAGGTAAACCACTTTCTTCGCGTTGTTCGATGTTTCGGCTGTCATTGGTGAAGCCGTGAGGGAGTGATTGTTGGATTGCGGCATCTCTGGCATCCAAATCGGTGTCGCGCCTTTGGTCACTGAGCGTAGGCCATTGGTAAGCTTGCCGACCGTGTTGGCGCCCAGAACCTTACTCGCCACTTGGTTGGTTTTGAGGCCAGCCTTGGTCAGCTTAGTGGTGGTCGAGAAATGATCCGCTGTCCACTTAGCGATTGGTGTGAACTTCTCATACTTGGCAACACGAAGCTTCTTCACTAAGTCACCCGTATTAATGCCTACCGGACAGCGCTCAGCACACAGGCCTGTTGCCGCGCAGGTATCAATGCCTTGGTATTCGAAGGTTTTCTCTAGTTCACTGGCTTCTATCTCTTCACCTGCAGCTCGGCGGCGTTGCAGCTCTCGGTACAACACAATACGTTGGCGTGGTGATAAGGTCAGTGTGCGAGATGGGCAGACAGGCTCACAGAATCCACACTCAATACAGCGATCGACAAGGTCGTCGGCAGCGGGCATTGGTTTTAAGTCTGTGATATGGGAGTTTGGATTGTCGTTGATGATAACGCCGGGGTTGAGCAGCCTTTCTGGGTCAAACAGCGCTTTGATCTGTTGCATCAAGGCATAGCCATCTTTGCCCCATTCCAATTCCACATAAGGTGCCATGTTTCGGCCCGTGCCGTGTTCCGCTTTCAGTGAACCTTGATACTTCACTGCAACTAGCTCGGCAACGTCATCCATGAAACCGCCGTAACGGTCGATCTCTTCTTGGCTGTCGAAGCCTTGGGTAAACACAAAATGAAGGTTGCCTTCGAGTGCATGGCCGAAAATGATCGCTTCGCTGTAGTCGTATTTATCGAACAACTCTTGCAGCTCTCGAATACCGTTAGCCAGGTTTTCAACAGGGAAAGCCACGTCTTCGATGATAACGGTTGTGCCAACTTCACGAACGGCCCCAACCGCAGGGAACATGCCTTTTCGAATGCCCCACAGGGTTGCAACAGTCTTTGGATCGGACGTAAAAGGGACCGATTCAACAATCGTGTAATCAGCCAATGCATCCAAAATTGACTTACATTGTAAATCTAAGTCCTGCTGAGAGCTGGCGTGTGATTCCACCAAAATAGCCGCCGCTTCTAAATCTAGGTTTGGCATAAACGCAGGCATACCCGGTTTATCCGCGACAGAACGTAGCGCCCTGCCATCCATTAACTCAACAGCAGCAACCGGAGTTTTAGATAGCGTAGTCACAGCTTTACTGGCTTGTTCTATGTCAGCAAACACCAACAGAGTCGAGGCTTTGTTTGGATGTTCGATAACCGTGTTATAGGTAATCTCAGCAATGAAACCTAGTGTGCCTTCTGAGCCAATCATCAGGTGTTTTATGATCTCAATTGGGTCGTGGTAATCGACCAATGCATTCAGAGCGTAGCCGGTGGTGTTTTTAAGACGGTACTTGTGGCGGATTCTGTCTGCCAGTTCTTGATTTGAGCTAGTCTGTCTGTGTAAATCAATAATGCCTTCAAACAACGTTTTGTGTGATTGCTTGAAAGCTTCAACGCTGGCGTTATCTGCCGTATCAAGCAGGGAACCATCACTCAATACGATTTTCATGCTCTCGACGGTGCGATAGGAGTTTTGCGCAGTACCACAACACATACCGCTGGCGTTGTTCGCGGCAATACCGCCAATTTTACAGGTGTTGATAGAGGCTGGGTCTGGGCCGATTTTACGTTGGAAAGGGGCGAGGTATTTGTTGGCATCTGCGCCAATTACACCGGGCTGAAGAATGATTTGATTGCCGTTGTCGACAATTTCATGGCCACGCCAGTCGTCGGTCAGTGTGATGAGTACCGAGTCTGAAACCGCTTGTCCTGACAGGCTGGTGCCTGCAGCGCGGAAGGTAAAGTGAATGCCGAGTTCGCGACAGCTTTGAATGGTGAATATCACTTCGTCTAAGTTTTTAAGCCTTAGAACCATTTTCGGCACCAAGCGATAAAAACTCGCATCGGTGCCGTAGGCCAATCGCTTTGCCTCTTGCGTGACAATGCGTTCCGTTTCTATTTTTTGAGCCAGTATCGCTTCAAGCTGCTGATAAGCTTGTGCGTCTATTACTCGCTCATGGGATGTGTTTGTCTCCATCATTGCTTCCTTGTGCTTCTTATTTGGCACTGATTTGTTTTTATATTATTTTCCAGTGCTTAAACGGTGTCACAACGGCAGTGGAATTGCTGTGACACCGATTGAACTTCAGTCTAAGTAGACCAAAGCATTAGTCTGAACCTAAATCAGAATCGTGGCCGCTTAATCTAGCCCCACCAAAGATTCACGAGTTAAGTCTTTGATTGTCTTCGCGCCTGTTAATGTCATGGCAACGCGCATCTCTTTATCGTAAAGATCGAGCAGGTTCTCAACACCTGCTTGTCCTTGCGCTGCTAACGCGTAAACGAAAGAGCGGCCAAGCAAGGTGCAGTCTGCGCCCATCGCCATCATGCGAACTACATCTAAGCCAGTACGAATACCAGAGTCGACCAGAATCTTGGTGTCGCCTTTTACCGCATCTGCAATCGCAGGCAGTGCTTTAGCACTTGATAGAACACCATCTAGCTGACGACCGCCGTGGTTTGAAACTACGATACCGTCTGCGCCAAATCTCACGGCGTCTTTTGCATCTTCTTCATCAAGAATGCCTTTGATAACCATTGGGCCATCCCAGAAGTCACGGATCCACTCTAGGTCTTTCCATGAAATAGACGGGTCGAAGTTATCACCTAACCAACCGATGTAGTCTTCCAGTTTGGTTGGAGAGCCGCGGTAAGTAGAGATGTTGCCTAGGTCGTGTGGTTTACCCAGTAAGCCGACATCAACTGCCCAGCTAGGATGACGCATAGATTGGAATACGCGGCGTACTGCTGCATTTGGACCACTCATTCCTGAGTGCATGTCACGGTAGCGAGCGCCGGGTACGGGCATATCCACGGTGAAGACCAGTGTTGTGACGCCAGCGGCTTTAGCGCGTTCAAGAACGTTCTTCATGAAGCCACGGTCTTTTAACACGTAAAGTTGGAACCACATTGGGCGTTCAATCTTAGGTGCAACTTCTTCAATCGGACATACCGACACGGTCGACATGGTAAAAGGGATGCCTTTGTTGTCGGCGGCTTTTGCTGCTTGTACTTCACCGCGTCTTGCGTACATACCCGTTAAACCAACAGGCGCCAGTGCGATTGGCATCGCTAGCTTCTCGCCAAATAGTTCGGTTTCCAAATTTAGGTCCGACATGTCGTTGAGTACGCGTTGTTTTAGCGCAATCTCAGCTAGGTCAGCCGTGTTGCGACGTAGGGTATGTTCTCCGTAAGAGCCACCATCAATGTAGTGGAAAAGAAACGGTGGTAATTTCGCTTTTGCTGCGGCGCGGTAATCAGTCGATGCGGATATGATCATAATTTCAGTCCTAAATTCTTGGGATGTTGCTCTTCTTTGAGAGCTTGGTTTGGGCTGCTTTAATTCGGGAAAATGGCGTTAATACCCATGGGTGTTGATGTGCTCTAGTATCCATCCCGGAACTCATCAACTGTCTTATTAGACGGTGTCGCTGTCGGGGAATTGAGTATTAACGCCAAGTGCTTTTGAACGACTTATGGTTTACATAAGTGCGTCGGTCATTTTGAATCCGTAGATAACCACTAGGCCGATGATGCCTGTCATCACCAAGTAGTAGAACGTTGGAATGATTGTCTTACGTAGGGTTGCACCTTCGCGTCCTAGCAAGCCAACAGTTGCTGATGCCGCTACCACGTTGTGAATCGCAATCATGTTACCTGCTGCTGCACCAACGGCTTGTAGAGCAACAACCACCGCACTAGAGATAGTCAGAGTCTGCGCTACTTCGAATTGGAACTGGCTGAACATCATGTTTGAAACTGTGTTCGAACCTGCAATGAAGGCACCTAACGCACCAACCGTTGCACTCAATGCTGGGAATGCGCTACCAACGAGGTCAGCTGCGAAGTTTGCCGTGGTTACGGGCATACTTGCTAAATCTGCGCCGTTCACACCAGAGTTAATGAAGATACGAACCATTGGGATGGTGAACACCAACACAAAGCCTGCGCCAATCAGAGTCTTGCTCGATTCACCGAAGGCTTTAGCCAGTGGCGTTGCGCTGCGAGATTGCATGAGAACAGCAACCAGCGCGACGAAGACCAAGATACCGCCCGGTAGATACAGAGGCTGAATCGCAGTGCTCACACCGGTTTCACCAAGGATGTTGCTGAACGATAGGCTAACGCTCTTCAGTAGGCCTTTGAATTCAGGGCTCACGCGGCTCGCAACCAAGGTCACCGCTAGCAGCACGTATGGTGCCCATGCCATCGCCATGCTCATCTTCTTATGGCCTTGATTGTTGTCGTCAAGGTCGATTTTCAGAGAACCTAGCCATTCTGCAGGCCACTTGTCTTCGCTCTCAAAATCCCATTTTGATTTAGGTACTAGGAAGCCGCGTTTTGCTGCTGTTACAACAATCGCAAGGCCAACCAAACCACCAATCAGTGATGGGAACTCAGCACCTAGGAAAACACCCGTTAGTGCGTAAGGAATGGTGAAAGCGGCACCTGCGAACAGTGCGAATGGCAGGATATCAAGACCTTCAGTCCAGCTTTTGTTCTTACCGAAGAAGCGAGTCAGCATCATCGCCATCAATACAGGAATCATCACACCAACGCAGGCGTGGATGATCGCAACACTTGATGTGATCTGTTGTAGGTAAGCATCCCATGTTGAACCATTGGCAATCAGGCTTTCACCGATGTTGTGCGTATCCAAACCTTTGTTTACGCCAACAATGATAGGTGTACCAACCGCGCCAAACGATACCGGCGTAGATTGAATCATCATGCCCATCAGTACCGCAGCTAATGCTGGGAAGCCGATTGCAACGAGTAAGGGAGCGGCGATTGCAGCGGGTGTGCCGAAGCCAGATGCGCCCTCAATGAATGAACCGAAACACCAAGCAATGATGATTGCTTGAACACGACGGTCAGCGGATATATCAGTGAATCCGTTGCGGATGGTGGTGATAGCTCCGGTGTGTTTCAAAGTGTTTAATAAGAAGATGGCGCCGAACACAATCCAGAGAACCGACACTGTAATGCCGAAGCCTTGGAATACAGAAGCCAGCACGCGAGTGCCAGACATGTCCCAAGCAAGTAGGGCGATAGCAACGGTTAAGGCAAATGCCACAGGCATCGCTTTTTTTGCAGGCCAGTTAAGGCCAACCAGCAGAATCGCTGCAACAACTATTGGTGAAAATGCCAATAGGGCTAGTAGAGTTTCACTCATGGGTACTTCCTCGTACTGTTTTCAAACGTTCATGTTTGAAGTAAAGATCACGTTATGGTTTGTCATTATTTGAATCGCTTTGGCCTCTAAACGGGAACCTTCTTTAGGCGAATCTTGTAATTGGAATGACTGTTTTTGTAATTGTTTTGTTAATTTGGCGTGAATTTACCCCTTTATTTTTTATTGATATAGGGAAATAATGAAAATAATTAATTCCAAAATTGGCATAATCAGATGCGAGCAGACGATTTGATCCTGTTTTCACAGGTGGTAGAACTAGGCAGCTTCAGTAAGGTGGCAGAGCAAAATAACCTTACAAATTCGGTAGTTAGTAAAAGAATTGCGCGTTTAGAGGAAGAGATTGGCGTGCAATTATTATATCGAACCACGCGTAAATTGACCTTGACTGAGGCGGGCAAGGCAATGTTACACGGGGCCAAAAATGTGAAGCAGGCAGCTCAAGAGGCTATGGACGCAGTTTCAGGCTATGGTGAAAATGTCAGTGGTCATATCAAAATGTCAGTGCCTACTATCTCCGGAGATTTGATTCTCGCAGACGCTGTGGCCGAGTTTTGTAATATGCACCCAGGTTTAACGGTCGATATGTCTCTGAATAATCGCTTTGTCGACTTGGTTGAGGATGGTCTCGATTTGGTGATTCGAACCGGCTACTTGGAAGATTCAAGCCTCATTGCTCGTCATATATTGGATTCACAATGGGTGGTGTGCGCTTCGCCGTCTTATATTGCTAAGAACGGTAAGCCGATGCTGCCTAAAGATTTAGTGCAGCACAATTGCTTGCAATACGCCTATCAAACAACGGGTGCTAGCGAATGGCAGTTTCTGCATAGTAAAGATGGCTGTACCGACAATGACAAATATATCGTGCGTGTTGCGGGCTCTTTTTCGACTGACAATGCGACCGCGTTAAGAAAAGCGGCGCTGGGTGGGCATGGTGTGGCGTACGTACCACGTTGTCTGGTTTATCACGACATTCGCAATGGTCAGCTGGTGGATATCTTCCCTGATTTGGTAGGCAAAAAGTTGGGAATTTATGCGGTGTACCCTTTTACTCGCCAGCCACCAAACAAGATTAAGTTATTGATTGAACATATCAGAACGCGCTACTTGACGATTTCTCACTATTTTTAATAAGGATCACGATGAGCTATTTAAAAGAGTATCCATATCCAATCACCAATAAACAGATCGTCAGCGATGACTACTTTGGTCAGATAATCGAAGACCCATATCGTTGGCTAGAAGACGACAGAAGTGACGAGACCGCGAAGTGGGTGGCGAGTCAAAACGCAATCACGTTTGATTACCTCGCTCAAATCCCGTATCGCGCAGAACTGCGAGAGCGATTAGCGAAAGCGCAAGACTACAAAAAGAGCTCACAGCCGTTTGTGCGAGGTGATTACACCTATTTCTATAAGAATGATGGACTGCAGAATCACAGTATTCTTTATCGTCAGAAAGAAGGTCAGTCGATTGAAGTATTCCTAGATCCGAATACCTTCTCGGAAGACGGCACCACATCTCTAGGCTCGGTGTCGTTTTCTAAAGACTACAGCTTAGTGGCGTACAGCATTTCTGAAGGTGGTAGCGACTGGCGCAAGATCTTCGTGATTGATACCGAGACTAAACAGCAGCTTGAAGCCGAAATCACTGACGCCAAATTTACTGGTATTTCTTGGTTGGGTAATCGCGGCTTTTATTACTCTAGTTACGACAAGCCAGACGGCAGTGAACTCTCTGCTCGTACTGAGCAACACAAGCTGTACTTCCATGAGTTGGGTACAGAGCAAGCTAGCGACAAAGTTATCTTTGGTGAGAACAACGCTGAGCAGCACCGCTATGTATCAGGCTATACCACCGAAGACGACCGTTACTTGATCATTCTAGGGCGAGAGTCGACATCGGGTAATAGACTGTTCTATATCGATTTAAACTCACCAGAACAACAGCTGAACACGCTGATTGATCATGTGGATAGCGACATTTATCTCATCGATAACCAAGATGAGACCTTCATTCTATATACGAATCTTGATGCGCCTAATGGCAAGGTGGTGAGCTTTGGTACTCGCGATGGGAAATGGCTCGAAATCATCCCTGAAAAGCCACAGCCATTGGATATCAGCACGGGTGGTGGCCACTTGTTTGCTCACTACATGGTGGATGTGGTGTCTAAGATTGAGCAGTTGGATTACCAAGGTAACCTAGTTCGTGAAATTCATTTGCCTGGGCTGGGAACGGCCAGTGGCTTAGGTGGAAAAAACGAGCAAACTCAGCTTTATTACACCTTTACCAACTATGTAACGCCGCCAACGATTTTCTCTTTCGATGTCGAATCAGGCAATTCTGAAATCTACCAACGCTCTGAGTCTCCGTTTGAGTCGGATCAATTTGAGTCTAAACAAGTCTTCTATACCTCGAAGGATGGCACCAAGGTTCCGATGCTTATCTCTTATAAGAAGGGATTAGTGTTAGATGGCAATAATCCTACCATGTTGTACGCCTATGGTGGCTTTAACGTTAGCCTAACGCCTTCTTTCTCGGGCACGGTTGGCAGTTGGCTAGAACTGGGTGGCGTATATGCGGTGCCGAACCTGCGTGGCGGTGGTGAGTATGGTAAGGCGTGGCACAAAGCGGGAACTCAGCAGAAAAAGCAGAATGTCTTTGACGACTTCATTGCTGCTGCCGAGTTCTTAATTGAAGAAAACTACACCAGTAGCGATAAGTTGGCGATTCGCGGCGGTTCTAACGGAGGCTTGCTGGTAGGAGCTTGTATGACACAAAAGCCTGAGCTGTTCCAAGTGGCTCTGCCTGCTGTTGGGGTGTTGGACATGTTGCGTTACCACACATTCACGTCTGGCGAAGGGTGGGCGTACGACTATGGCACATCCGCGCAGAACAGAGAGATGTTCGAATATCTGCTTGGCTATTCTCCGGTTCATAATGTGGTGCGTGGCACGGATTATCCAGCAACATTGGTGACGACCGCTGATCACGATGACCGCGTAGTACCGGCTCACTCTTATAAGTTCATCTCAGAGCTGCAAGATAAGCATGAAGGTAGTGCGCCCGTGATGATTCGTATTGACGTAAATGCAGGGCATGGTGCTGGAATGCCATTGAGTAAAGCGATCGATCTCACTGCAGATATCTACGCATTTACCTTGTTCAATATGGGGATTGAGTCCCTAGATTCACTTTAGCGAATACTTGATTTTAGATAACTGGGTATTTAACTCAGACCAAAAAGCCTCAAAATCTGCCTTAGATTTTGAGGCTTTTCATATATATGAAAATCAATCAAGTTCACACCTCGTTCTCTTTGCTTTTCGACACCCTTTTCCGTGATAGCCGCCACCATTACTGATGAAATGAAAGCGATTTCAAGCTGATATTTTACGCATTTTTCACTATAACCTGTTGATCTAAAGTCAGTAGTTTTAGTCATGGATTTTCTAAAAGTTTCATGGCATTTAAGCTGATTTATCAGTGTGAACAGCGACCAACTTTTCAACTCTTTCATTGCTTAATATTTCCCTGTTCGATGAAAACTCAAAAAAATAATAGGGAAATACAATGCAAAAATTTAAGCTTTTGCCAATAACAGTCGCAGTGGCGGCATCGCTTGCTTCACTCTCTTCTTTTGCTGCTGATACTAATATCGAAGCATTAGAAAAACGAATTCAAGAGTTAGAATCTAAGGTTGTGGATATTGATTATGTTAATGATCAACAACCCGCAGTTTTAACAGCAGAAACTAAGGTGCCAGATGGCATCGTCTTCTCTGGTTATGCTCGTTACGGCGCTCACTACAAGAGCGGTGATGAGCGTTACGTAGACATCGGTACAACAGGTCGTTCTGTCGGTCGTTTGGGTAACGAAGCTAATGGTGGTGAGGTTCAGCTAGCTAAGCTTTTCCAAGCTGACAATGGTGCGATTTGGGACATCGTATTCATGGCTGACCACTGGGAAGCAGACGCTTGGGCTGACGACGGCGGCCTGAGTATGAAAAAAATGTACGCAGGTGTAACTAACGTATTTGAAAGCCAACCAGAACTTTATATGTGGGCTGGTCGCGACTTCCATCAACGTCCGCAACAAGGTTTGAACGATTACTTCTGGATGACACACGATGGTCAAGGCGCTGGCTTTAACAACCTAGATTTCGGCGGCGCTAAGCTAGATATGGGCTTTGTTGGCCAAGTGAAAGGCGGCCTCGTAAATGACAATGGCCGATACGCCGTGACAGCGAAGCTACACAGTATTGACGCAGGTATTGGTAATCTGGATTTTTACGCGAACTACGGTTTTGCATCGAGCGAAGCGGATACGTCTACGACGACTGAGTACGTATACGATCCAGTGACAGATTCAATGCAGCCTGTCGTGACTCAAGGACAAAAAGTCAGTGATGAAACGGCCTACCTAGTAGGTGCAACATTAGGCTTGGGTGAGTCTAACAAGTTGGTTGTTAAGTACGGTGACGGTGCCGATTCATCGGTATATGACCTTAAAGGTGATTACCAGACTTTTTATGCAAGTGTTGAGGGTAGCTACGCTGCATCTGAACAGTTCATCATTGATTACTTAGTGTCTTACAAAGACAACTCTGGCTCAGACTTAGATCGTGAGAATACTGAATACGCGGGTATCGTTCGTCCACAGTACCAATGGGATGATGTTCACTCTACATGGTTAGAAGCTGGCTACGGCATGGTTGATTACGATGATGACGGTGAAGAGAACGCGTGGAAAGTCACTTTGTCTCAAAACGTATCTTTAGGTGGCTTACCTTGGAGCCGTCCAATGCTTCGTTTCTACACAACCGTGGGTGATGTAGAAACCAAAGGCAACACAGTGAAGACAACGAATGTTGACACATTGTCGTTCGGCGCAATGTTTGAAGCTTGGTGGTAATCACCGATATAGAAAGAGCGGCTCTTTGAATTCGGCATATTTTCAAAGAGCCATGCTTTCGAATATCCATGCTTTTCAATAGTACGTAAATACTGTCCATTTTAGCCCTAAAGGCAGATTGATTAGGGCACGTTTCAATTAACTCCATTCTTGGGCACATTTTTGTGCCCTTTTTTTCGCCACTAGATCAGGGATTTACTATGAGACTTTCTTCCATCGTGTCTCGAGTTTATTTAGGTTTCTTCGTACTGATTGTGATCATGCTGGGTTCTGCATGGTTAAGCATCAGTAGCAATAAAGACATCACCACTCGAATCGAAAACATCACCCAGCAAGCTACGCCATTAATACTTCAATCTTCAACGTTAACCATCCGATTTCTGGACATTAATCGCAGCACCACACCCTACTTATCCGCTAACTATATTGATGAACTTGAGCCACTGAAACAAACCGTCTTAAACAACATCGAGCTATATCAGCAGCAATTGAACTGGTTCGAAGGTAAGGGCGTAGCTGGTTCACAAATGGAAGCCATGCTTAACAACATCACTCAAACAGGTTTGTTGACTATCGATAAGATAGAGCAGGTATTAGAGCTTTATGTTGAGTATTTGGATAGCAAAGATCTCGGTTCGATGGGACAAGCGCAATTTCAATCTGTGGTTGGACAGCTCAATAATACTTTGGTGAATCAACTCGCGAGTGCAGATTCAGAGCAGACACAAAAGGCAGTCGAAGCTTTGTTGGTGCAATTGAGTTTGATTGCCGCGGAAGCCAACGAAGCGTTTTCACTGCAAACATCTTCGGAGGTTCGTGGGGTAGAGCGTCGCCTACAAAGTCGCAAAGAGCGATTCGAACAAGCGGTCGCAGGTTTAGATAATCTGGATTCATCTTTGCTGCGCCGCAGTAAACAGTCTTTATCGTTGCTCGCTTCACACGCGTTTTCAGCCAGTGGCTCAGTCGCTACCCATAAAGAAACCGTCAAACTCGATGAGTCTATCTCCCTTCAAAAGCAGGAAATTGAACAGCTAATCGATCAACAGTTAAGTCACTTTGATGAGCTTTCAATGTACGCTGAAGACACCGCGACACGCCTGTATCACGAATCGATGGACTCTTCACAGCAAGCCCTTGTGATGCAGGGTTTTATTGCACTTGCTTCCGTGCTTATTGCTCTGTTGATCGGGTTGAATATTGCCAAAGGTATCCGTAAACCAAGCAAGCTGCTACAAAGTGCACTCGACCAAGTTGCCAATAAAGACTTGAGCGCGATGGTGCAGTATCAAGCCAATAATGAGTTCGGCTCAGTGAGCGACAAGGTCAACTTAGTGATCAGTCACCTGACTCAAATGATTGAGAACATGCGCCAATCGTCAACGCGCCTAAAAGAAGCATCTTTAGAGAACCAAAGCACTAGCCGTTCATTGAGCGAGGCGATGCAAGACCAAACCAATCAGACCGTGATGGTGGCAACGGCCATGGAGCAAATCGAGTGCTCAGTGACCGAAATAACTCAAGCCGCTAATCAAACGTTAACCTTGGTGACCGAAGCGGTGTCGAGTTCCAATCATGGCCAACAGACGATGGACAAAAGCGTCGAGTTGATGGGCAGTTTAGAGCGTAAGTTAGCAGAATCAACAGCGACCATTGGTCAGCTTGAAAGCGAAAGCGCCAGTATTGGCTCTATTTTGGATGTAATATCTGGTATCTCTGAACAAACCAATTTGTTGGCATTGAATGCCGCCATTGAAGCGGCGCGAGCAGGAGAACAAGGGCGCGGTTTCTCTGTGGTTGCGGATGAAGTTCGCGTGTTAGCGGCCAAAACCAATGCTTCTACGCAAGAGATACACAACAAGATCGAGCAGTTGCAAACTAGCTCTAAACTGGCGGTTGAACAGATCAATCAGTGCATGGTGGGTATGGTTCAATGTGTTGAGCAAACGGGCGAAGTGAATCACTCGATATCGACGGTGTCTGATCTTCTGAACGAAGTAGAGCAAAGAAGCCATCAAATTGCGACCGCGACGACAGAGCATCAAGTCGTTGCCTCTCAAGTCACTCAAAATATCAGTCAGATACACACCTTGGCTGAAGATAACTCGCAACGTTCTCAAGTGCTTTTTTCCCACGGTCAACAGCTTGAAACTATGTCGCAACAGCAATTCTCATTAACTCAAGAGTTTAAGTTAGCGGAATCATCTAATCACAAAGATTAGAGCCAGCTAATTTCTTCTATGATTTCACGCCCAGCCTTCCGCTGGGCGTTTTCGTATCTGGTTTTTCTGATGAAAAGGCTTTGAGCTAAAATTACCGTGAAATGTTCTCATACAATTTCGAAAGGCCATTGAAATAACAAGGTCACTTTCCCCGTGTATATTGCCGTCAGCTGCGGATTCATCATCAAATGACGTTTTCAAAAAATGGATTTAGGCGGGCTTGTTTGATCTGACGAACAAGTAACCGAGCGCCATCTTGATAATATGAACAATAATTTCATGAAACAGTTTCATGGCGTGAAGTGAATCTGTAAGCGCTTTCATGATTTCCACAACTGGCCTTTTTACCTCCAACTTTAGTGTGATGACACTCACTTCAACTAAAACGTAATTTCTTAATAATCGTTTTGTAAGCGGTTACAAGCTAATGAAGTATCGAGGTTCGAGTGGCGACAATTAAACACGTATCAGAACATGCAGGTGTGTCTCAAGCGACAGTGTCTAGAGTGATCAACGGCACCAGTAGAGTGAGTCATGACAAGAAATTAAAGGTTGAAAAAGCGATCAAGGAGCTGGGTTATCGCCCGAATTCTATCGCCCAAGCCTTGGCTTCAAGTCGTACTGGTAGTGTGGGTGTTGTTGTTCCAGAACTTGGCGGCTCTTTCTATTCAGGCATTTTGCATTGCATAGAAGAGAACCTACGCCGCTTTGGTTACCACGCTGTGGTTACAGCGGGTTCGAATACTGAGCAAGGGCAACGTGAGTCTGTGGAGTTTCTGTTGGGGCGTCGTGTTGATGCTTTGATTCTTCATACTCAACTGCTCAGTGATGATTATTTAATTGAATTGGAAGAACAGGGGACCCCTGTGGTTTTAATTAACCGCTTCATCCCAGAAATGGCGATGAGTTGCATTGATATTGATAACGAAGTCGGGGGGCTACTCGCTACTCAATATCTTTTGCAAAAGGGACATACAGATATCGCGTGTATTACCGGGCCTTTAGATAAAGCAGATGCTAGGGGGCGTTTGCAGGGGTATCGAAAGGCCTTGGAAGAAGCGGGTGTGCCATACGATGAAGCATTAGTCTCGGAAGCGGGCTTTACTGAAGAGACGGGCATCAGTGCTATGAAGAAGCTGATTAATCGTAAGTGTCATTTCACAGCAGTATTTGCTTCGAATGACCACATGGCATTTGGCGCCTTCGAGGTGTTGCATCAAGAGGGACTGTCTGTTCCTAAAGATGTATCACTGGTGGGCTTCGATAACACCATCTTCGCGCGCTATCTGACCCCTAGTTTGACCACCATTAATTTCCCTATTGAAGAGATGAGCGTTGAAGCAGTACAGCTCACTCTACAGAAGCTAAAAAAAATAAAACATGACGTGAACTTTAAATTGCTGCCGACGTTGGTCACTAGAAACTCGGTATCGGATTTACCAGTTACCCTATAAAAATATTAAGGATAGAACATGAAATTTAAGACCTTAGCGCTTTCATGCGCGGTTGCTTTAGGATTAGGTACAACAGCTGCAAATGCAGCAGACAAAGAAATTCGTTTCGACGGTTTCCCTGATTTCGATAGCAGCCTGAAGGTATTACTGCCTGATTTCGAAAAGGAAACGGGTATCAAAGTTGATTACCTTATGAACAACCACGGTGACCACCACACGAAACTCACAACGAACCTTGCAACGGGTTCTGGTGCCGGTGATGTGATTGTTGTCGACGTTGAGAAAATTGGTCCATTTGTTGGCTCTGGCGGCCTAGTTAACCTGTCTGAAAACTACGGTGCAGATAAATACGAAGAACGATTCGCACCTTACGCATGGGCACAAGGCAAAGGCGCTGACGGCGATATGTATGGTATCCCTGTCGACCTAGGTCCAGGTGTTATGTACTACCGTACCGACGTGTTCGAAAAAGCGGGCATTGATGTAGAAGAAGCAATCAAAGATTGGGATTCATACATTGCTGCTGGTGAAAAACTGAAAGAGCAAAACGTACAACTTATCGCTTCGGCAGCCGACGTGGCACAAGCGATTATCTTCACGACCGTTCCTGAAGGTGAAGGTCTGTACTTCGATAAAGATGGCAACCCAGTGGTTACATCAGAGCGTTTTGTTCACGCTTTTGAAGTAGCAAAAGAAATTCGCGACAAAGGCTTAGACGGCCGCATTCTGGCTTGGTCTAACGAATGGTACGAAGGCTTCCGCAACGGCACATTTGCAACTCAACTTTCTGGCGCTTGGCTTCTTGGTCACCTAAACAACTGGATTGCTCCTGAAACTAAAGGTAAGTGGGCAGTAGAAAACCTACCTGATGGTATCTACGGCAGCTGGGGTGGTTCATTCCTTTCAATTCCAACTCAATCAGACAATCCAGATGAAGCTTGGGCGCTTATTGAATACATGACGACTGACCGTGAAGTACAGCTTAAGCACTTCGAAACGATTGCCGCTTTCCCTGCGAACATCACAACGTATGACGATGAGCTTTTCCAAGAAGAGATGGAGTTCCTAGGTGGACAAAAAGCCCGTCTTCTTTTTGCTGAAGTGGCGCAAAACATCAAACCCGTCTCTCCAGCACAAGGCGACCACGTTGCACGTTCTATTATCTTAGAGAACGCATTGATGGAAGTACTTGATGAAGGTAAAGACATCAAGACTGCGCTTAAAGAGGCAGAGCGTCTAATCAAGCGTCGCACGCGTAATCTTTAATTTGTTTTTACTTTAAGTAAGTGAGGAAGCGTGGATAACGCGCTTCCTTTTTAAGAGGTCGTTACTATGAATCATACAGCGAGCACAACGATAGAACCTGCGGACAAAAGCCTTTTTTCTCGTCTAAATTTGAAAGCGCTTACACCGTATGGATTTCTTCTGCCGTTTCTGATCATTTTTTCTGTATTTGGGATCTTCCCGCTGTTGTTCTCTGTTTACCTGTCGTTCCACGAGTGGAACCCGGTAAGAGGCATGGATGCGATGGAGTTCGTTGGTTTTGAGAACTATCACATTGCTTTAACGGACCCATGGCTATGGCGTTCATTGAAGAACACGCTTTGGCTAGCGATCACTTCAGGCGTGGCTCAGCACTTAGTCGCTATTCCAGTGGCTTACATGTTGGTTTCAATGGGTGACCGTATGCGTCACTGGCTAACATCGGCGTACTTCCTACCGTTCATCACATCAACGGTCGCAGCATCACTGATTTTCTTCAACATGTACTCTCCTAACTCAGGAATTATCAACCAAACGTTAATGGCATTGGCCGATAGCACGCTGTTTGGTTGGGCATTTGCTTGGGTTAACGATTTTCAACCAATCCGCTGGTTAGACGATGCCACTATGGTGAAGCCGTCTATTGCGATCATGGTTTTCTGGAAATACACCGGTTTTAATATCGTCCTTTACACCACTGGTTTAATGACGATTCCTAAAGACATTTTAGAAGCTGCACGTATGGATGGTGCGAATGCCTTCCGCCGCTTCTGGAACATCTCACTACCAATGATTCGTCCATTCATCTTCTTTGCAATCACCATGACCATCATCGGTAACCTGCAAATGTTTGAAGAACCGTTCGTTCTAACGCGTGGTACAGGTGGTACGGGTCAATCTGGTTTAACTATCTCTATGTACCTCTACAAAGTGGGTTGGGAATGGTTAGAAATGGGCACAGCGTCAGCAATTTCATGGCTTCTGTTTGCACTGATCGCGTCTTGTACTTTGGTTCAATTTTTATTCTTCGGTAAGAAAGGCTTAGGGGAACATTAAGATGTCGACATCAATTAAGACAAATACCTCACCATTAAGTGGCCTAATGCCAAGCGAACGCACCATGTACATCATGACTAAGATCTTGATGGTCATGCTCGGCATATTACTGATTGTTTCCGCAATCATTACGGTGTTCCCGTTTGTGTGGTCAGCACTGCTTTCAACACGTGACCGCTCGGAGATCTTCGGCTCGGGCATCAGCTTTGCGATTGGCGACAGCCTAATGGTGAACTACGCAAAACTGCTAGAAATCATGCCGTTTTGGAAAGCGATGTTTAACTCGATTTACGTGGCTTTCTTGGGCACAACCATCTCGCTGCTGTTTTGTAGCATGGGTGGTTACGCGTTTGCTGTGTTTAAGTTTCGCGGTAAGAACGTGTTGTTTGGCATGTTGGTTGGCTCAATGGCGATTCCGCCAGTGCTTAGCCTGATCCCTTACTTCATGATCGTGAAATTCTTAGGCTTGTTGGATAACCACATGGCGGTATGGCTACCGTTCACAACCACGCCGTTTGGTATCTTCTTGATGCGTCAGCACGTGATTGCATCGATTCCTAAAGAGCTGTTAGAAGCAGCGAAGTTGGATGGTGCAGGTGAGTTCAGAACGTACTGGAGTGTGGTATTGCCACTGATGAAGCCAGCATTAGCAACACTTGCTATCGTGCAGTTCGTCTTCTTCTGGAATATGTTTATGCAGCCTCTTGTGGTGCTGAACAACCCAGACAATTACGTCATCACACAGGCACTACGAAGTGTTCAAGGTATTCCGAATACGCCATGGGGCGCGGTAATGCTAGGTACCACCATTTCTATTTTACCACTCGTGATTACATACCTGTTCGCATCGAAACAGATGATCAGTGGTTTAACGTCCGGCGCAGTTAAAGGTTAGGTTTAAGGGTTATAACAATGAATAAATTTCAACTTCCAAGTGATTCAAAGTTACGCAGTAAGGAATTTGTATTCGGTGTCGCGACATCTTCATACCAAATTGAAGGCGGCGTTGAAGAGGGCGGTCGTACACCGTCTATCTGGGACACTTTCTGTAAGACGCCGGGCAAGGTCGATAACGGCGACAGTGGTGATGTGGCGTGTGACCACTACCACTTATGGCAACAAGATATCGAGATGATTCAAGGCTTAGGCGTTGATGCTTACCGTCTCTCTATTGCATGGCCGCGCATCCTGCCACAAGACGGTGTCGTGAATCAGCAAGGCCTAGAGTTTTACGAGCAGATCATCGATGAATGTCATGCCCGTGGAATGAAGGTGTTCGTGACACTTTATCACTGGGATCTACCGCAATACCTTGAAGACAAAGGCGGCTGGCTAAACCGTGAAACGTCTTACAAATTCGCAGAATACGCGGAAGTGGTGAGTAAATACTTTGGTGACAACATCGATGTGTACACCACGCTGAATGAACCGTTTGTTTCTGCATTCCTAGGCTACCGCTGGGGCGAACACGCGCCAGGTATCAAGGGTGAGAAAGAGGGCTACCTAGCATCTCACCACCTAATGCTGGCACATGGTTTGGCAATGCCGATCCTTCGCAAGAATGCACCTCACGCTAAGCATGGTGTGGTATTCAACGCGACGCCAGCTTACCCGCTGACGCCACAAGACCAAGCGGCAGCAGATTACTGCGAAGCCGAGAATTACCACTGGTTCATCGACCCAGTATTAAAAGGCGAGTACCCACAGCTGGTGGTTGAACGCCAAGAGATGAACATCCCTATGATCCTTGAAGGTGACTTAGACATCATCAGTGCTCCTGTTGATTACATCGGTATCAACTACTACACACGCAATGTCGCTCGCTTTAATGAGAACGGCGACATTGAATCGGTGAAACAAACCGATGCTGAACACACTTACATTGGCTGGGAAATCAACCCACAAGGTTTAACCGATTTATTGGTAAGACTGGATGCTCGCTACGAAAATATGCCACCTATCTACATCACAGAGAATGGTGCAGCAGGTAACGACGAGCGTGTTAATGGACAAGTAATGGACGACCAACGAGTTCGTTATTTCCAAGGTCATATCGAAGCGGTTCACAACGCGGTTGAAGCGGGTGTGAAAGTCGACGGTTACTTCGCTTGGAGCCTGATGGATAACTTTGAGTGGGCATTCGGCTACTGCCAGCGTTTTGGCATTGTCCATGTTGATTACACCACCCAAGAAAGAACATTGAAACAGAGCGCAATTGCGTACCGAAACATGCTTCAAGAGCGCGCTGAGGAGAACAGATAATGGCTAAAGTAGAATTCAAAAACATCAAGAAATCATTCGGTGATGTTGAGGTTGTAAAAGAGTTTGATTTTACGGTTGAAGACGGTGAGTTCGTGGTTTTCCTTGGCCCATCTGGCTGTGGTAAATCGACCACACTTCGAATGCTTGCAGGCCTAGAGAGCATCAGCTCAGGCGACATCGTGGTTGGTGGCAAAGTGATGAACAAGGTCGATGCTAAAGATCGTGACTTGGCTATGGTATTCCAAAGCTATGCACTGTACCCACACATGACGGTCTACGAGAACATCGCCTTTGCATTAAAACTGAAGGGCATGCCGAAAGCGGAAATCGATGTAGAAGTCCTAAAAGCGGCGAAAATGCTAGAGCTTGATCCACTACTGAACCGTAAGCCGAAAGAGCTTTCTGGTGGTCAGCGTCAGCGTGTGGCAATGGGCCGTGCGATGGTTCGTACGCCTAAGGTTTTCTTGTTTGATGAGCCGCTGTCTAACCTAGATGCAAAACTTCGTGGCGTGATGCGTGAAGAGATCAAACATCTACACCGTGAACTAAAAACCACCACGATCTACGTAACCCACGATCAGATCGAGGCGATGACATTGGCGGATCGCATCGTGATCCTGAAAGACGGATATGTTGCTCAAGTTGGTACACCAACCGAGGTGTTCCAGCGTCCGGCAAACAAGTTTGTCGCGCAATTCATTGGTAACCCATCAATGAACATGTTGGAAGCAAAACTGATTGAAAAAGAAGGCGAGTACTTCGTTGAAATCGGTGATGTTCATATCCCACTGCCTGAGCGTTTTAAGTCTCTGGCGTCTAAGAACCTAGCGCTGCATTTTGGTGTTCGTCCAACAGACATTCACCTACGTGCCGAGCAAGTTGACCACGACCGCGTGCTGCCATTCCCTGTGAAAATCAAAGACAAGGAATTACTGGGCGCAAGCATTCTTCTGAAAACAGAAATTGGCGGTCAGCCGTTGATGGTTGAAACCCAAGCCGCTGAAGTGGATGTAAAAGATCTGACGCTTTACTTGGATCTGGATGCTTTCCACTTGTTCGATGCTCTGAGTGAGAACTCGCTAGCGAGCTGATTTGCAAGAGCTAGTTATTTTGCAACAGCCAGTTGATTCGCAAGGGCGAGTGAGAGAAGCCTGACTCAAACGGCTAAGTCAGCGATTGAGCTGACACCAACCAACTTACGAAAAATTGTTTTGGCTCCTCCTTATTTGGGAGGGGCTAGGGATAGTGATGATGAAATTCGGATATTTTGACGATAAAAACAAAGAATACGTAGCAACCACGCCGTGTACGCCGATCAAATGGTGTAACTATGTCGGCACATTAGATTTCGGTGGCATTGTCGATAGCAACGGTGGTGTGCTGTTGTGTAAGGGCGATCCTGCACTCAACCGCATCACTAAGTACATTGCTCAATTGCCAAACTCAGATTTCAAAGGCTCGACCCTATACCTTAAGGTACGTGACGAAGCGGGCAACGTAGAGGTGTTCTCACCTTTCTACACGCCAACCTTGAAGCCGTTAGATAAGTTCGAAAACCACACCGGTTTGTCATACACCACCATTATTGCAGAAGCCTTTGGTGTGCGTTGTGAAGCGACGTTCTTTGTACCAAAAGCTGACCAAGTACTGCTACAAGACATCAAAGTGACCAACATTTCAGACAAAGCGCTACACGTTGATGTGGTGCCTGTTTACGAATTCACACACTTCGATGCGCTTAAACAGCTACTCAATGCGGACTGGGTGCCACAAACCATGACGCTAAAAGCACACCAGCAAGAGTCGGGTCATACCGTGCTTGAGCAGTATGCTTTCATGAAGCGTGACTACGCGGTGAACCTGATGACAGCGGATCGCCCTGCGACGTCTTTTGATGGTGATCGCCAATCGTTCCTAGGTAATTTGGGCTACGGCACATGGGCAGCGCCAGAAGCACTGAACAATGATGAATTAGGCAACACCGAGTGTTTGCGTGGCGACAACATTGGCGCACTGAACCTACGTCTAGGTTGGTTATCTCCAGAGCAGACCGAACGTACGATTGTGCAAATCGCACAAGAACAGAGCCTAGAAGCAGCATTGCCTTTATTGGCTAAATATCGTGACCATCAAGTTGTCGATTCTGCTTTCGCTGAACTGGCTGAACATTGGGATGGTTACCTACAAGCGGTTCAGGTTGAAACGCCAGATCCTGCGATGAACTCGATGCTTAACGTACATAACCCACGTCAGTGTCACACCACTAAAAACTGGTCTCGTTACCTGTCTCTGTACCAGCTTGGCTATGGCGCACGTGGCATTGGTTTCCGTGATTCTTCGCAAGATACGTTAGGCGTAATTACTCACATGCCAGAAGAAGCGCGTGAGTTCATTGAGCGTCTGTTATCTGTGCAAAACACCAACGGTTCTGCGATGCACCAGTTCTTCCCATCAACCATGGAAGCGAACGCGGGTGACTCTCGTGAAGAGGAAGATCGCCCTGATTACTACGGTGATGATCACCTGTGGATCATCTACGCGGTGACGCAATATGTGAAAGAAACGGGCAATGCAGACTTCTTGAATAAAGAGATCCCGTTCTATCAAAAAGACAAAGCGGGCAACCCAGTTGAAACGGGAACGGTTTGGAACCACCTGTGCCGCGCGATTGAATTTACTTATACCAATACTGGTGAGCACGGCCTACCGCTGTTAGGTTTCGCTGACTGGAATGACACGGTGAACCTGCCAACGGGTGCAGAATCGATGATGGTGGCTAACATGTACGGCAAAGCACTGCTCGACATGTTGGACTTGTGTGAGCTGCGTGGCGAAGTGCAACTGACGGCTAAGTTTAACGATCAGTACCAACAGATGCAGAGCACAGTCAATGAATGCGGCTGGGATGGCGAATGGTTTGTTCGCTACTTTGATGAGCAAGGCCTGCCTATTGGCTCTCACAAGAACGAGCAAGGGCAGATCTACACCAACGGTCAAAGCTGGCCTGTGATTTCTGGTTTCGCGACTCAAGAGCGTGCTACTCAGGCGCTAGATTCGGTTTACAACAAGCTGAACACCACCAATGGCATCAAACTTTCAACACCGGGTTACAACGGCTTTGATCCACAGCTAGGTGGCGTATCAACATACCCACCGGGTGCGAAAGAGAACGGCGGTATCTTCCTGCATTCAAACCCATGGGTGATGATCGCAGAAGCGAAAATGGGCAACGGCGAACGTGCTTATGAGTACTACCGTCAAATTAATCCGGCTTCGAAGAACGACGATATTGATACCTTCGAGTCAGAGCCATACTGCTACCCACAAAACATCTTGGGTGACGAACATAAACAGTTCGGCTTAGGTCGTAATGCATGGCTGTCTGGTACTTCATCTTGGACATACGTTGCAGGTACGCAGTGGATTCTGGGTGTTCGTCCTGAAGTGGATGGTTTGCTGGTGGACCCTTGTATTCCGGCTGAGTGGCCTGAATTCAAAGTCCGTCGTCAGTTCCGTGGCGCAACATATAACATCCATGTCTCGAACCCGAACAATGTGTGTAAAGGTGTGGTTGAAATGAAGGTCAATGGTGACCTGATTTCAGGCAACAAAGCACCGGTATTTACATCGGGTGAGCACATGGTAGAAGTGGTATTAGGCTAACAAAGAGAAGGGCGCTTTATGCGCCCTTTATTGCTTTTTGGTTTCTCTTTAGTGTTGTTTTATTTTGGTTGATAGCTGGCCTGGCATTGCCAATTGAAGGTTTGAGATTGGTTCGGGCTAAGCGTCAATAAGCCAATCTGGTTATTGAATGCGTCGGCTGGGCAAGTCATTGGTTCTATTGCAATACTTTGCTCGCTCGTCGGCGTGTACAGCTGAACGAATGGGTAGCTTTCATCTTGTTGGTAGCGAATTGCGGCAGACGAATCTGAGCGCGTAAACGCAAGTTGATTGGTTGTCTTGGAATCAAATTCAAAGCAGTGATTTAAGCTTTGATTGGTGAGTGAATCGTCCAAAGACAAACGGTCAAAAGCGTGCTTTTCACCATTGGGTAGGTCGTTTTCGTGTATGACCTCAGAGCAAGGCGACATAGCGAGTCCACATTGTGCTAGCTCAGTGCCGAGTGAAAAGTAAGGGTGCCAAGCATCACCGAATGGGAAGGCTGAATCACCCAGATTAGAGACGGTCGTTGAGGAAGAGAGTCTACCCGTGATGTCGATAGTGAAGGTCACTTCAAGGTTGAACGCAAACGGGAAAGCAGGGTGCAATGACGACGTTTGATACTGCAACGTCACACTGGCGGATTCTTCAGTGGCTACGTTGTTTGTGATTGAAAAAGGTTGGTTGTAGAGCAGGCCGTGTACGGCGTGATCAGACCAAGGAAAGTTAGCTGGGAGTTGATGGTTTTGGTTATCGAAACTGTAACGACCTAAGTTTAAACGGTTTGGAAAAGGGAATAATTTAGCACTGCGGGAAAAGAACGGATGTTGGTTGATCAGTTCATCATAATTCTGATAACCACAAATAAAAGAGAATGGACTGTTATTTACGATATACTTATTAATAACAGCACCAAATCCATTGATTATTTGAAGTTCTATACCATGTTGGTGGTTTATTAATGTGACAGAGTCAATATTTCCAAATTTTTCATTTATAATTTTAAACATGTTGATGTCTCCATTTTTAAAAGATATTAACAAGAAGAAAAAAATATTCAATGGCGGTTTTAAAATGAATAATAAAATTCCATATACGAGCTACTCAGGAAATTCAGAGCACTTGTGTAAAAAAGGTGATGCAGTTGAATTTATTCAACCTTGGTACACGCCAATTTCGACCACGCCAGAAAATACCGGTATGGCGGTCGGCGGAATTGGTAACACATTTACACTCACACCAAACGGCAACACGCCGAACTTCAGCTTTATTCCGGGAATATTTGTCGATTGTTCAGAGCAAGTTATTAATTTTAATGATTTTTATGCGTCAGTGATGAATGTGCCAACCATCAACACGCTGCAAGTTCTTAATGAACAAAAGCTAGGCGTTCACCTGAACTTCTATCCTGCTTTGTTTGATGGAAAAAAGATTGAAAGTAGAGAAATGTCGAATGCGATTAGTCTCATTCAAACAGCATTAAAAAATGGTCGATTCTACCAAGAAAATAAAACTAACTTTACAAAATGGAACGTTGAATTTTCAAATAAGACTCAATTGTTGATTGCAGAAGATTCAGGTTCAACTATTTGTCAATTATATGTCGCCTTAGATTTCTTTAATGGTTTATTAATAAATGATACAACGAGATTATTATCACTCACTGCGGGTTATAATAATGATATGGATAGTATCAGTGGCAGTGATATAGATAGTGTTAATGGCAGGGATATAGAATACCAAGCTTTATATCCACTGGCTGAATATAAATACAGTAGCTTCGAAGATATTAATATAAAGCGTAAGGTAGTCTCTCCGATCGTTAAAGAGAACAAACGCCTATGTTCTTTACCGATGCACTGGAATCACTTCAAATTAACCAATAACTCATCGCAACCACGCGTGATTACGCTTGCTCAGCCGCTTCAAAACTTGATTGGCTCAACCTACCAAAAAGGCCGTGATGGCATTCAGGATTCGGCATGTACCTTGTCTCAAAATCCGATTGCTCAGCAGCATGAAGTGGTTAACTTAAAGGGTGAAAGACACAGCTTTACGGGTGTTCAATTGTCTAGCCAATCGCCTTATCAAAGCGATATTGAAGGTGAAGTGGTGTTTGGTGTTCAAGCGGATAACCATTTGACTGAATCTGGTAAGGTTTCGATTTCTGTCAAACCAACGCTTTATAGCTCTAAGACTGCTCAGCAAACCGAGTTCGCACTGAAAACAGGCCGTACCAACGCGGAATTCCAAACAGGAATTTACACAGGGCGTGAAGCGTTGAGCGCATTGGTGGTGGTTCAGGTTGAATTGGAAGCGGGTGAGTCTGTTGATCTGCGTTTTGCACAGGTGATGGCACACAGCAAAGTCATGCTTAATGGTTGGCATTCAGACAAGGCTTACACGCAATTTTACCCGCAAGTAAAACCTGCATTACCTATGTTAGAAGACATGTTACCAAAGCTCGAAACCATTGAGCAGCAGATCGTCGAACAACAAACAACTTTCCTAGAACAAGCTCAAAACAAGATCTCGCAGCCTGAATCGGCACTTCGCTATGCAACGATGGCGATGAACTCATTGTCCTTCTTAGCGGAATCAACGGTATGGGACAAAGAAGATAAGTTCTTAGTCAAAGAGTGTGTCGACTACCCATTCTTTAACTCTCTGGATGTGTACTTCTACGGCTCGTTCTCGTTGCTTTATTTGTTGCCGGAGCTTGATGGCTGCGTGATGAAAGAGTTCTCGAAGGCCATTTTGGAGGAAGACTTCACTCAGCGCCGCTACTGGGAATACGAAGCGACGCCTAATGCAGAATTGATTGATGACAAGTACCAAGGCGTACGTGCCATTCGAGGCGCGGTAATCCATGACTTGGGCAGCCCATTCGACATTCAGCCCGATGCTTACAGTTGGCACAATGTGAAAGAGTGGAAGGACTTAGCGCCGAAATACATTCTGATGGTGTACCGCCATTATCAAAACACCCAAGATATCTCTGTGGTTAAAGAGTGCTGGCAAGCCGTTACTGAAAGCATCGATTTCTTATCGAATTTGATCGCTGAAGGTGACGATTTACCGCTAACCCGAGGTACAGACGATACCTTTGATAACCTAGCTTCTCATGGCATTTCAATTTACTGTGCGAGTCTTTGGGTTGCTGGCTTGCAAGCGGCGAGTGAACTTGCACAATTGATGGGTGAAAGCGAGCGGGCTAACGGTTACTTAACACGTTCTAAAAAGGCGTTGGCAACCGTTGAGCAAAGCTTGTGGGATGACAAAGAGGGTTACTACCACTTCTTCGTGACGCCAGTTCAGGCCAAGCATCTAACCGGTGCGGGCTATCAAGCTCTGGAAACCTTAGGACTTTCATTGACTGGCGATGCGATTGCTGACAAGAACACGCTCAATACCTATCTCAATGAAACGGATACTTCCATCAGCATCAGTAAGGTATCTCAAAGAGTCTCTAAGAAACGCTTGCTGAGTGAGGCGGCGCCACAAGCCTTTACTCAAGAATACTTAGATTTAGTGCCAGATTCTGACAACAGCTTTGGCGATGCCCTGTTGGCTGATAGCTATCTAAAGTTGATCGGACTCGAGGGTATTTTCCCGCAACAGAATATCCAACGCGCATTGGACTATGTTTATAAGCATAACTTCGAAATCAACAGTCCTGAGTTGGGTGTTGCGAATATGACGTTAGCCGATGGCTCTCCACATGAAGCATTTCAGGCACAAGATGTGTGGATTGGTGTTCAGTTTAGTGTCGCAACAGCGTTGAACTTAGCGGGTAAATCGCAGCAAGCAGAAACATTGATGGATACCGTGTATACCGCACTCTATGACTATTCGAAAATTCCATTTGCAGCGCCAGAGGGGTTCAATTGCTCTGTGTCTGTCAATGAGAAAGATCTTATAGAAGCATTTAAATTGTCGCAAAATGATGCGAAAAACTGGCTAAGTGTACTTAAATGTCAAAACTGTGTGCTGTCTGACGGTCGTATTAACCCAACCTTGACGAAAGATACTGATAATTTTGTTAAAATGTTGAGCGGTGAAATCCCGCTAGAAAAGCTGGCTGGCTTGCACAAATGGCTACTGAGTACTGGCTTGAAATACACGGCTGGTCGCTACTTTAGACCGGGGATGATCTTCGCCTATTTGTATTAACTTAATGATACGAGTTTTAACGAAAGCAGTGGTATGCAGGTAGAAACTGATGGGGAGCTTAAAGCTCCCCGAATGTCACTTGATTAGGGTATCGAGATGCGCACTAAAACAAAAAAAACAACAGTATACGATGTAGCAAGACTGGCTGGTGTTTCTCCCAGCACCGTGTCTCGCTTCCTTAATCGAACCACTTATGTGTCGGATGATAAAAGCCAAAACATTGAGCAAGCCATTAAAGACACGGGCTACAAACCTAACTTCCAAATGCAAGAAAACACCAACCGACGCTCGCTCACTATTGGTGTATTGGTGCAACACCCTGACAGCCCTTATACCAGTCGTATTCTCAATGACATGGAGAAAACTCTGATCGCTCAAGGCTATTCGTTAGTGATCGCAACAGGGCATTGGCAGAAAAAGCTAGAAATGCACGCGTTGGAGTATCTGGCGAAAAGTAACGTGGATGGCATGATCATCGTGACAGGAAGCATTACTCAGGAAGAGATTGCCAAGTATGCACAAGACATTCCTATCGTGATGGTTGGCTACGATTTTGTTGAGAATAACGTCCGCTCCATCAACATTGATAACGTGTTGGGCGGCTACATGGCAACCTTACATTTACTGCAACAAGGGCATGTGAATATTGCTCATATTAAGGGGCTTTCAAGTCAACCTGATTCGGGAAATCGTTTTGAAGGCTATAAGAAAGCACTTCAAGAGGCGGGCATTAAAGTGATGCCAAAACTCGTTAAACAAGGTGATTTCAGTAGTGAATCTGGCTACGAGAAAACGGTAGAGTTGATTGAATCTAAGGTTCACTTCTCCGCCTTGTTTGCTGCTAATGACCAAACGGCTTACGGTGCGATTAAGGCGCTGTCTGACCACGGTTATAAAGTGCCAGAAGATGTGTCTGTGATTGGCTTTGATGACTTGCCGACGTCTAAGTATTTCACGCCAGCCCTGACGACGCTGAGACAGCCGATTGAAGAGATTGGTGAAGTGTGTGCTCAGTCGATTTTGAACCTGTTATCTGGCGAGCGGCATGAAGCTCGATTGCCACCCATTGATCTAATCGTCAGAGAGTCGACCAAATCATTGTATCGTTAATTTCAAGACAAGCCTCAAGGTGGTGCGCCCGTGATGATTCGTATTGATGTCAATACGAACCATGGTGCAGGAATGCCGCTCAGTAAAGCTATCGATCTCACTGCTTATATTTGCGCGTTACATTGTTCAATATGGTGCTGGTGAGCTAAAACACTTCTGCCCCATTGTTGGCTAGACCTTTTACTCATTCACATCCTGTTCATGGGCGTTTGCCATACTCAATTTTATCCGAAATAATTGATTTTTAATTGGTCAACCATAAAATCCCTTAGTTATTAAAATTTGAAATACGACAATTTAGCGCCTAACAAGTACTATGTATCCGTACACAAAAAAGATTTAACTACAGGGAGAAGAAGAGTATGAGAGTTCGTATTTCTGGAAGTAGTTCTGATACCGCCGAGCTACTGATGGGGATCAAAGGGGCTGCTAGACGCATTCGGTTTGACTCAAGGAGAGACCGATTTAATATCCCCCACAGTCTAAAAACTAGTATTCGTAGAGACTTAAATGCCAACTATATTAAGGTCAATGGTGAGAATATCGCTATTGCAACGCAGTACCCTTACCATCACCAGTTGGAAGCACATTTACAGTTATTGGTAGATAATAGAACCCCAGTATTAGTGGTGCTAGCAAGTAATAAAGATATTGTAGAGGATCAAATGCCTGACTACTTTTCTGTTTCGGGTATCTATGGGGCTATAACGGTGACTTCAACTTTAACTGGTAAAGTGGATCTTACCGATTCGATTGAAGCTAAAACTTACAACCTCGATATAGATGGTTATCAAACAAACTTAACAGTACCAGTGATACACGTTCATAATTGGCCAGATCACCACACAATCACCCCAGCGAATACAGAAAAGCTGATTATCATGATTGAGTCGGTATTGCTGGAAAGGAGAAGTTTTTATACTAAGCGCAAGAGTCGTGCGGTCGATGACCCAGATAAACTACTACCGATAGTACACTGTCGAGCTGGTGTTGGAAGAACTGGGCAAACAATTGCTGCAATGGCAATGCGTAAACACCCTAAGCTAAGTTTGGCTTCAATCACCAAAGATTTGAGAGTGTCACGCAACGACTACATGATACAAACTACTATTCAGATGGAGACACTTGTGCAAATTGGTCTTGAAACTAAAAATAAGGACTTTGGTGTTGAGTAGCCTGCACTATATGTCGAATGGTCTACGCCTTTGATACTGGACATAAAGTTAACGATTTTCCATACCTGTCTTTATTAATGAATTTATAATTTAGGGAATTCGCTGACAAACTTTTGTCCAGAGGCTTGATAGACCTGAAGTTTTACTCATGGCACTTTTCTAAAAAGTGCCAGCTAGCTCAGATCTGCCCCATTGTAATCTAGACCTTTTACTCATTTACAACCTGTTCATGAGCTTTCCCCTACGAAAGGTTATCTGAAGCAATGTGTTGTCCAAGTTATATGCAAAGGCTATTTACCCCGTCATATCTGTTGGTATTGTTGAAGGTTAAAAAGAAAGAAGGCATTATTGGCCCATAAAATACGGACAGTCGACGTATAGAAAGCGTTATGAGCTTCCAAGAATAGAAGGAAAATATGGCAGTTTTAGAAATTCTGACTGCACCAGATCCAAGGCTTAAGGTCAAAGCGGAAAAGGTGCAAGATCTCTCCACGGTACAAACATTAATAGACGACATGTTGGAAACGTTATATGCGACTGACAATGGTATTGGTTTGGCTTCAACTCAAGTTGGTCGTAAAGAGGCCGTTGTTATTATTGACCTTTCCGAAAGTCGAGATGAACCATTAGTTTTGGTTAATCCTGAAGTGGTTAGCGGCTCGGATAAAACATTGGGCCAAGAAGGTTGTTTATCAGTTCCTGACTATTATGCCGACGTAGAGCGTTTTACTTCAGTTGTTGTGTCTGCTTTAGATCGCGAAGGTAAACCAATGACCATCGAAAGTGATGAGTTTCTAGCTATCGTAATGCAGCACGAAATAGATCATTTGTCGGGTAACTTGTTTATTGACTATCTTTCACCACTTAAGCGTCAAATGGCTATGAAAAAGGTTAAAAAGTACGTTAAAGCGCACTCTTAACTTCCGTCTATCAATATAGGTTATTACATCCTGTTGGCTGCGTGAGTAGCCAATGCTTTTCGAACAACAAAGTTATCTGCTTCGCTTTGTCATTTCGGTCATTAAACATTGCTTACGACAAACACATATAGAAGGTCTCTTATTGTGGTCTATCCGCAGCCAACCACTATTGGCTAGGCCATTAGACATTTATTGGTTGATAATTACGGTATGACAGAATCGCTTGGTGATCACGCGAGTTAGCCATCGTGACTAACTCAGAGCTGTCCAAAAGTGAGTTATAGCTGAAGCTAGAGCAACTTTTAAATGACAGGGAGGTGAGGCCTCCCTCCCTATCTAGTGACTTACTCAGATATATCTGAGAATTTAACCCTCTACATTGGTCATTTTGTGTATTTCTGGCTCTTGAGCTAATGCGATTTTATAAAACTCAAATATCGGTGTGATATATGGCTGGGCATAGTGTTCTTCTAGGGCAGCTTGGTCCACCCAGTTTTCAACCAAGATCAGCTGATCTTTCGCTTGGTTTTCATATAGCTCAAAACGCAAGCAACCCGCTTCTTCTCGAGTAGCAGTTAAAATGCCTTCAGCTTTTTGTTTGCACTCTGCATAAAATTCACTTTTGGGGGTAATAAAAGCCACAACACTAAGCATTGTTTTTCTCCTTTTGGGGTGTAAATTGACGCATCAATTTTTGGGTCAATACCATGATTGGTTTATTCAACAAGTAGGCCGCTGCAAACGAAGCAGGCCAAGCATTAATAAAGGCAAAGCCCCATCGGTTGATGAAATCTTCTGGTAAACCGAGATTGATGTAAGTGACCCACGCGGACACCATACTTGACATCGCGCATGAGAACAGAGCAGTGAAAAAAAGTTTTGTCATAGCGCTTCCTCCTGTCTGTATACTGTATGGATATATCGTATCGTCGGCCATACGAGCTTTAGAACACTAAGATTGCGGAAAACCTTATGCTGGATGATTTTTTATTATTTGTTGAAGTAGCCCGTCGAGGCAGTTATTCAAAAGCGGCACGAGACTTAACAACTACCGCGCCTACCTTGTCCAAACGCATCTTATTGTTAGAAGAGAGATTAGGTGAGTCACTATTTATTCGCTCCTCTAGGGGAGTCAAACTCACTAGCTTTGGCAAAGGGTTATTTGAGCAGCTTGGCGAGACCACCCTAAATCTTCATCAGGCCGTGACTGAAAGCTCGAAAAGTGAAGCGGTTTCCTTCGTCTTACATTGCCCGCAAAACTTAATCATTGGCCAACTATACCCAGCGCTTGAAGCCTTTCTGCTAGAAAAAAGTCATGTGGATGTCGTTATTGAGCCTGCCAACACAAATGTGCTGCTTAGCCAAACTTCTTTTGATTTAGCCATACGTAGTGGAGAGCAAAGAGACTCGTCTTTTTACCAGAAAAAGTTAGCCAGCATTGCCGTATGCCTTGTCTCAAAACGAGGCTGCAAAAGCCGAGAGCGACTCATTATGCCGTACTCTAAGACGCAAATTTCAGGGCAAGACTTGCTAAGTATCGAGCGGCAATACTCTAAGGTTTCTCGGGTCAACGACATTACCTTGGTACGCAAACTGGTCGCGTCAGGCATGGGTGTAGGCCTATTGCCTATGACAGAGATCGCCGATTTGTATAGTGAGATGTCCGGGCACGTTCAATACGACTCTGAGATACTTTTTACTCGGCCTATGTATGCCTTGTGGGCGAATAAACCAAAGCCTTCGTCACTGTCCCAAGATCTGATCACATGTATCGAGAGTTGTGTTCAAAACACTCCTGCTTTACAAGGGCGCATGGTTGATTTGACGTGATTGGGTTGGCTGCTACGGGAAGGTAATTTCTCCATATATCAACGATTGTTGGTGAGGTGATAATAAACCGACCTAGCCAAGGTTATTTGTCTTTATAGACCGCATCATACTGTTTTCCCTACAAACTTAATATCAAGTTCATGGATAATTTACTTACCATCTTTAATCGAAGTAGATGGTGTCAAGGTTGTTGCAATAGACGAATTTGGGGGCGATAGATATTAAGCTGGAGAAAATATTGATATCCGTTTATCAGTCGGCCTCCACTATGAAGACGAAGAATGGGAGTCAATATTTTCAGGTAACCCCGAAGCCAAGAAAGAGCTAAAACATCATTGGGGCTGGCGCTATCGGGCATCGTGACAGGCATAGATCCTGAGGTAATAGTTGATGTGGGTATTGCACATCTATCAGCACCTATCGAGACTAGTGCTCCAAGAGTAGTAGGAGAAAGCATTGCATTTACCATCGATAGACTTGATGCGCACAGCAGCTAGTAAGGCGCTGCTGTTGGAAAACTTTTCCATACTCCAATTAATCCGTTACATTCTAATTTAGTAATGCCGCTAACAAACTTCTGCCCCAATATTAGTTTCAGCCAGAACATGTACTTTCTTAGCCAGCCTAAATTCTGCTAATGTCAGATGAAATACGCGAAAAAGAACTAGACTTAAAGTCAATATCGATTTTAACGGACTGAAAGCTCTATGAGTATAGATTTTCTTACAAGAAAGAAATATTTAACGAGTCATGACTTCTATCGAGATCTCATTGATTTTTTTGTACAAGAAGCCAAGAGCGATATCGGATATTTCCACTTCTATTCTCATACTAACGAAGAAATCGCATTAAATGTTTGGTCAACCTCTGTTTTGGAACATTGCCATTGCAGCTACGTAACCCACTATCATCTGCAGGAATATGGGCAGATAGTATAAGAACTAAAAAGCCCGTAATACACAACCACTATGATGCAAACTATTCCATAGATGACTCTTTACCGAAAGACCACATAAAACTAACTCATCACTTCAGTCTTCCCGTAATACAAAATAATGACGTAGTTGCAGTCATCGGTATAGGCAACAACAACGCACCATACAGTCATGACTTCGTAAGTTATTTTTACAGTATGATCAATGACATCTGGCCTCAGGTACAAACAAAGGTAAGTAAGATCGAATCTGGATTAGCTAACAATAAGCTAGAATTTGATTCTTCTACCTCCATCGCGATTATGACTAATATGCTAGGCGCAATATCTCGTGCGCTTGAAATTCGTGATGAATACACTTCCTCTCACCAACGCAATGTCGCTCATATATGCGACCTTATAGCTGAGAAACTTTCACTAGAAGACTCTGTGAAAGAGGGACTAGTCATTGGAGCTTTGGTTCACGACATCGGGAAAATTACTATCCCATCTCAAATCTTAAGTAAGCCTGGGAAGCTAATGCCAGCAGAGTACAAGTTACTCCAAAGTCATTCAGAAGTAGGAGCAAAGATTTTTCATGAAGTAATTTTTCCTTGGCCAATCGTCGAAATGATCGAACAGCACCATGAAAGGTTGGATGGCTCGGGCTACCCAAACGGAATCAAAGGGAATGAAATTTTACTTGAGGCTCGGATTATAGCTGTTGCAGATACCTTCGATGCTATGGCAAATGATAGACCATATAGGAAGGCTGTCGGAGCGAAGAAAGCTATCAATACCTTAGAACAAGGCCGAAATAAACTATACGACCCCTGTGTAGTAGACGCTTTCCTTACTTGCTACAAACAAGATGAGACTTTAGGTGGGTTGTATACACCTGTTAATTTACAATAAAAATGTGGCACAAATGTAGTAGTAATCTTTAGCCAAGCTCCAAGTTAGCTTGTTTCTAATTGTATGGTTTGCCATAAAAAAGGTAATTCGAACATACTCAATTTAAGTAATTACCCTAAATTATTTTTGTCCAGAAACGTTTTTAAAATTGATCAAACTCTATTGTCCTCCGACAACAATGGCTAGATGTAGAGCGAGCAGAGGGTCAGATAGAGTTTAAAAGTAGGTAGTGTTTAGGGGGGAATTGGTGATCTTAATTACACATCCCTGTGTAACGTATTCTGAATGTCAGCTGGCTTTAAAGCGCTTCATAAATTGACTAAAGCGTGGAATCAGGTTTTGCACAGTCGGCGCATCGGGAATCTCATTTACAAAAATCATAAAGCGCTGTGCTTTACTTTTATCACCTTGAGCAGTCCCTGCTAGTATTGCTTGAGCTAAAATTACATGCTCAGCGGTAACGTCCTTATTCGAAAATTCGTGAATCAACATAGAAAATCCTAATAAGTATAAATACGGATATAATAATACAATATATTGATGTTTATATCGATAGCTTATGGCATTCATCAATGTCAGATTTGTGCAAAAACAATACTGGACAGTGAGCTTAGTGACTTTCCATACTTATGCTAATTCGTGATTTGCTAATACTTGGTTCTTCGAAACTCATTTATGTCCAAAAACGAGTTGAATGAAGCCGCTCTGCGACTATTACCCGACTACCAGCTAACCCTGTTTAAAGTCCGTCAATTTTAGCAAACCTTCATAATCACTGAGTTGATTTTTCACATACGCCAGAAACGAAAAATGTCGCATCCATGCGACATTTTTCTTTTGGCGGCCAAACCAGTTTTGCTATATCCATTCTAGATTTCAATCCATTAGGAGATTATTCAGAATGTACTTATAAGACGCTGTTAATCTTGATTAGTTCCCTTTACGCGGCATTTTTTTTCGATTTATTTTCTAAGTCGAATGACGCTGCGATTAATTTCTTGGTGTAGTCATTTTTCGGTGCATTGAAAATCTCTTCTGCAGACCCTTCTTCCATCACTTCACCTTTCTGCATCACCAATACACGATCCGATAAGGCTTTGACTACCGAAAGGTCGTGGCTGATGAATAGGAAGCCGATATTGTGCTTGGCTTGAATGTCTTTTAGCAGGTCAATCACCGTCAGTTGTACAGAGCGATCGAGTGCTGAAGTCGGTTCATCCAATAGAATGAAAGATGGTTCAAGAATCAACGCGCGAGCAATCGCAATACGTTGTCTTTGTCCGCCCGAGAACTCATGTGGATAGCGGTTAATTGAATTTGGTTCTAAGCGAACCTCAATCAATGCTTTGCGAGCTCGTTCTAATCTTTCTTTCTTGGATAGATGAGGTTGATGTACCGTTAAACCTTCAGTGATGATTTCCCCAACGGTCATGCGTGGTGATAAAGAACCATAAGGGTCTTGGAATACCATCTGGACATCTTTCTTGAGCTTGTGACGTTCTTTATCGGTTAACAAACTCACATCTTGGCCTTTGTAAACAATACGTCCGGTACTCGGCAGCAGGGCGCGAGCACAC